>JAHFHD010000058.1 GCA_023247075.1 Candidatus Omnitrophota bacterium
AACCCAATAATAGTTGCAACTGTTGTAATCAAAATTGGCCGAAGACGGTCTTTACCAGCTTTGATGAGGCGTTCCTCAATACTGACAATTTGATTGCTCAGATGATTTAAGTGGTCAATTAAAATAATCGAGTTGTGCACCACATAACCCACCAAAATAAACATGCCGATGAAAACTTGTTCGCTTAAAGGTTTTTTAGAAAACCAAAGCGCAGCCCAAACCCCAATTGAAGCAAGCGGAATCGCAATCATAATCATCCACGGAATCACATATGATTGGTAGAGACAAGCAAGTACCATGTAAATGAGCCCGATTGACAGAACAACTCCTGCTCCAAGTTGCGACTTCCCCTTCATCAACTCTTCATAACGCCCACCGAAGCGCCAAAAATAATCTCTAGGGAGTTTCAAATCTTTCAAAGCAACTTTGATTTCTTTAGCAATTGCTTCAAGCGGCCTGCTTGTGTCGCCTTTGACAAATACATAGCGGTGCTTGTCTTGATTGTCAATGGTTTGAGGTCCTCGCGAAGGGTAAAATCCGGCAATTTGTTTGAGCGCAATTTGATTTGCATCTTTTTTTGGAGAGATGAGAAAGATGTCCCGAAGATCTTCCACCTTTTGACGGTACACGGGCTGTAGACGCGTAATGGTTTCGATTTCTTGCCCTTTTTTATATTCGTGAAATTTAGTGGGCCGCATCCCTCTGATTTGTGCGTGAATCGTATCCGCCACATCGTGAACCGTCAGGCCATAAAGCGCTGCTCGGCCTTTGTCAATAATCACACTGTATTCAGGCCGCTTTCGAAGGTCGGTCATGACCAAATTGGTCAATCCTTTGATGGAACTAATTTTCTGCGCTACTTCCCGCGCCAAACGTTCCAGTTCGTCGCCCTGAACCCCAAAAATATTAATCACAAGTTTTTTAGATTCTTCAGCCGAGCTGCCCTCATCAACAATCAGAGAGTATTCATCGTGAATCTGTTTGATTTGCTCATTCCCACGCTCGCGAATGTCCGCCATAATCATTTCCTTTGAGTGAGTTCTTTGAGCGCGCGGCTTGAGACGCACAAAAATTCTCAAGTCATCTTTTTGGACAGTTGCTGAATTGAGCTCAACTTCCTGGTATTCGTGGAGAAGGGCTTCAAGCCGCTTCGCAGCTTCGTCATTGGAATCAAGTTTTGCACCAGCAAGCGGGAACACAATAATTTCAAATTCATTCTCCTCCAACTGAGTCGGAAGATCAATGTCCCTTACCGCAAGTCTCCATGCAGAAAAGAGGAAACCAATGAATACGATGGTCAAAAAGTAAAAGCGGTGATGAAAAACAAAACGAAGCCACGCCTCATAACGTTCTCTGAGCGACAACTTACGCCGAGGTTTGTCATCCCGCAGCCAATACTTTTCAAGCCAATGTTTTTCTTTGCCTTCCTTTATTTTCTTTGGAATTTCAACTGCTTCTGATGTGGTTTGAATTGCTTCAGGTTTTTGTAAGGGGGCAGGAGATTTTTTCCTGAACCAGATCTGGAATATTTCCAGAGACCGGTATTTCCCTAAAAGACGCTTCATCTGGTCGCCACCCCACCCGAGCCATCGCTCTAAATACGTCTCATCCACATGTGTCAAGTCAATCTTCGCAAGAAGAACTGGTACGAGCATTACCGCAGCCAGAAGCGCCATCGCAAGTGCTGAGCAAACTGTAAATGCAAAGCCTTGGTACGTTAATTTAATTTCAGGGTCAATTAAAATAACTGGAAGGAATACGCACATGCTGGTGCAAAGCGATGCCACAAGCGGCACCCACATTTCTTCTGTTCCTTCAATCACCGCTCTGTCTTTTGGAACACCTTCTTCATATTTCTTGACGACGTTTTCAATGATGACAACGGCGCTGTCCACCAAAATACCAATCGAAAGAGCTAAGCCGCTTAGGGTCATCACATTGATACTCAGCCCAAAGCGTTCCATAAAAAGAAAGGTGCTGACCACCGAAATTGGAACAGTCATCAGCACCACAAGCGCAAGCGACCACCTCCTGAGACAAAAATAAATAATCCCGGCCACTAAAATAGTCCCGACAATGAGCGCTTCCCAAACATCATGAATGGCGCGCCGAATAAGTTTTGCCTTGTCTGAAACAATGACGACGGTAATGTCTCCATGTTTTTCTATTTCGAACTGACTTAACACCGCTCTCAACCGATTAACAACTTGGATGGTATTTGCAATCGATGCCTTCTTCACATAAACAGACACATTCTGATTTGAGTTAAGGCGCGCAAAATCTTCCGGCTCGAGGTAGGTGTCTTTAATCGTTGCAATTTCTTTAAGCGGAATGATGGAACCTTGACGCGTCCCTTTCACACCAAGCATGCCAATTTCATCGACTGTTGTGAATGCGCCCATAGTCCGGATGGCAAAATCATAGGTACCTTTTTCAAAACTTCCAGCTAGAAGCGAGACATTACTTGCGCCAATTACGTCCATCACGCGTTCAATCGAAATGTGGTAGGCAAACATTTTGTCACGGTCAAGTTCCACCAAAATTTTCCGCTCCCGCCCTCCATACACTTCAGTACTTGCAACACCGTCCACCCGGTCGAGCTTGGGTTTGAGCTCCTGGTCCACAAGTTCACGCAATTCCTCAGGCGTTTTAAAATCACTTGTCACTGAGAATTGAAGGATGGCGGCATCAGTTTCCTGGTAATTGGCGATGATTGGTTTTTCAATTTCGTCGGGAAGTTTTCGTTTGACTCTGGAAAATTTTTCTCTGACTTCAAGCGCCGCAAATTTCATGTCCGTTCCAGGCTCAAATTCAAGTGTGACTCGGCTTTCTGCTTCTTTGGAATTTGAATGCATGCGCCTAACATGCGAAACTGTGGACACCACTTCCTCTACGGGACGCGTAATCATGTGCTCCACTTCAACAGGGGCAAGCCCTCCGCGCGCGCGGATGATGATTGAGACAATTCCTTTGCTCGAGCCTTGGTAGAGTTCAACAGGAAGTAAAAAGAGGGAAATTGCGCCTAAAAGCAGAAAGCTCAAAAAAATAACCCAAGTGAGAACCGGCCGCTTAACCGATTGACTGGGCAGTCCCATAACCGCTCACTTGAAGTGAAATGTGGTCAACCCAAAATGGCTGAATGAAGTGAAGCATCGGCCCGCTACAAATCCTCTTCAATGATTTCAATACCAAACCATTTGTCCACTGCGCGCGTCATTAAAATATACACGGAAGGAATGACGCACAGCGTAAGAGGGGTTGCCGACAGAAGCCCACCAATTGTTGTAATCGCAAGCGGCGCCTGAAGCTCCGCTCCTTCACCGATGCCGAGTGCAAGCGGAACCAAACCGACTACGGCAGCAATGGTAGAAATCACAATCGGACGCAAGCGAACAAAAGAAGCATCTAAACTTGCTTCAACTAATTCGGCTCCGTCCCGTCTTGCTTGGTTAATATAATCAACAAGCACGATTGCATTGTTGACAACAGAACCGGCAAGCATCAGAACTCCCAAAAGAGCGATGATGCTCACCGGCGTCCCTGTCACTAAAAGAGCAAGCCCAACGCCAATAATCGCAAACGGAACTGTGGTCATAATCACAAATGGCTGTAGAAATGACTCAAATTGCGCAGCCATAATCATGTAATTTAAAATCAGTGCGAGTGCAATTGCAAACGCAAGACGCCTGAATGATTCGCGAACCTCACGCGCCTTTCCAACAAGATCTACCGTATATTCCTTTGGAGTATCAAGTCCGCGTAATTCCCTCTCAACTTGCTTTAGGACATTTTTTTCCTTAAAACCTTTTTCAATTCCAGCCCGAACCGTAATCGTTCGAATCTGGTCTTTTCTTCGAATTTCACTTGGGCCATACCCTTGTTTGATGGCTGCAACTTCTTTAAGCGAGACGGGAACTTCAAGCGCATTGCTGTAAACCAAAAGCTCGTTGACGCTCTGCATATTTTGCCTGTCTTTTTCAGCAAGCTGTACCCGCACATCAATTTCACGGCCTTGTTCTTTAAATACAGTTGCAACCGCGCCTTCAATTGCCGCTTTTGCAGTCAGAGAAATATCGCGCGCCGAAATGGCATAAAGCGCTGCTTTTCTCCGGTCAATCTCAACTTTGGTTTCTGGAGACGGCTGCCCAAGGTCACTTAACACTTCGCTAATTCCAGAAATTTGTTTTAATTTTTTTTCAATTGCTTCTGCTAGGTTCGTCAAGACAACCAAGTCATAGCCTTTAATTTCTACCTCAATCGGCTTGCCTCCGGTTGTTGCAAATCCAAACTCACTTCCCGTAAGAACAAACTCCATTTCCACATGCTTTAAATCAGCTTGTTCAAGATGGTCAGAAAGTTCATGAGCCACATAGGAGGAACTATGTTTTCTCTTAGGTTTGAGCGTCACAGCCACAAGCGCCTGATGCGACCTTAAAGTTTCAATCTTAACTTCTCCTGATTTAGCGGAAGAAGATGACCCAATGGTTACCGAAACTGATTTCACTTCAGGAATTTCGCTGGCTGTGCGTTCAATTTTCCTCGCCGCTTCATCGGTAGCTTCAAGCGTGCTTCCAACTGGCAGATTTGCATGTATGATAAACTGACCTTGATCTACTTTCGGAAGGATTTCAGTGTCCAGTGATTTGAGAATCCAAAGCCCCATCACAAAAAGAAGGCCGGCGACACCAACAATTTTGGCAAAAGAAATGTTTTGCTCCCTTGAGGCACGATTCAAGAAATACGCTTTGATTTGCTTCACCCATTCCTCAGGTAAGTTAATGGCCCGACCCCCTGTATTTCCTGTCACATCAAATAAAGTGGCGAGCATTGGAACAAGTGTTACTGAGATTGGAAATGACAGAGCCTGCGAATAAATAATGGCCCATGATAAATCCTGAAAAAGTTGCCCTGCAACACCAGGTACAAACAAAATCACTGGAATAAATGAAGCTATTGTGGTCAATGTGGATGAAAGTACCGGCCAAAAAACTTCATCTGTCCCCTTTTCAGCCGCTTCTGTAACTGGCTCGCCCATTTCTCGTCTGCGAAAAATATTTTCAATCACGACAATGCTATTGTCAATCATCATGCCCGCGCCAAGCGCAAGTCCGCTGAGCGACATCGTATTCATGGAAATTCCCTGAAGCTGACACAAGAAAAATGTCCCAATAATCGAAATGGCGATTGAAAGTGAAACAATGAAAGCACTTTTCCAATTTTTAAAAAAATAGAACAGTACGAATGCCGCAATAATTCCTCCCACGACTGCAGAATCCCGCATGTTATTGACAGCGCTTTTGACAAATTGAGAGTGGTCATACACGGTCTCAACTTGAAGTCCGCGTGCTTCAATCTCATCCTGCAGGAAAAGCATTTCTTTACGAACACGGTCAGCTACTTCAACCACATTGGCGGAGCCTTGTTTCAAAATTGAAACGGAGATGTTGTCTTTTCCATTGAGTCGTGAAATGGATTGTTTCTGGCGAACCGAATCTTTCACGACCCCGATGTCCCGCACTAAAATCAGCCGTTTTTCATTAATCGTTTGCGCACGCTCCTCGCGGAGCGTGTCCAGGGTTTGCCGGATGCTTGTGTCTGAACGTTCCAGAAAAGTATTTGGTTCGCGCTTTACTTCCTTTTTGAGGTCTGTCGAAACCACGGTGAGACCAATTTCAGGAACAGTCCTGAATTCGCCAACTGTGCGAATCAAATACTCATAAAGTCCTTTTTTGATGCTGCCGGCAGGGTATGAAACATTTGATTTATCAATTGCGTCCACCACATCAAGGATGGACACTTTGGTCGTGCTGAGCCGGCCTTGATCAAGCTCTACTTGAATCTCCCTGTCTTCGCCGCCAGAAACAGTTGCTGAAGCCACTCCTTCCACTTTTTCCAAATTGTCTTTTAAAATCCGTTCGGTGAGAATTTTAAGGTCAATCGGAGCCATGTCACCGGTCACAGAAAAAATCATCGCTGGATGTTCGAGCGGGTCAAACTTAAGCACAATAGGGTCTTCACATTCCTTCGGCAGGCGCTCTTTGACCAAATCAATTTTCTCGCGAACAGAAAGAGCGGCAAAATCGATGTTTTCCTTCCATCCAAAGGAGGCAAAAATAGTGCTTCGCCCTTCATGAGCAACGGATTCAAGTTTCCTAAGCCCACTTGTGGAACTAATGGCTTCTTCAAGAGGACGCGTAATGAGCGTCTCTATTTCTTCGGGAGCGGCATTTGTGTATTCGGTAACAACGGTGATTTGGGGAAAATTAAGCGGGGGAAAAAGTTCCTTTTTGAGCGTGAACGTCGCGATGATTCCAAAAAAAATGATTCCGGCACACACCATGACGGTGGTTACTCTTTGCTTGATTGCAAGTCGAGCAATGCTCATAGACTCATGGTGGTCATAAAGAGCAAAACTTGATTAATCGACAACACTCGAGGAGAGACATCGATTGCGCTCATCTTCTCGTATTCAACAAAACCGCAATTGATGGCTCCCTTGAGTGCACATCAGAGCTCCGCCTCTTGGGTTTCAATAATTCGCACTTTGGTCCCTTCTTCAAGCTTGTCCATTCCACTAACCGCAATGAGATCTTCTTCTTTGAGTCCAGAATCAATTTGCACGTAATCCACGCGTGTGTAACCAACCACGACTGGGGTTTTGAGTGTCTTCTTTTCCTTTGGATCAATCACATAAACATATTGTTCATTCTCTTTACCAAGCAGCGCATCAGTTGGCACAACCAAAGTATTGCGCTTTTGATAAAGCAGGATTTTAATTCGTGCGAACATCCCTGGCTTCAGAACGCCTTCTGGATTTTCAATCCGAACCTTCACGTCCGCAGTTCTTGAACTTCCAATAATGACCGGCGCAATATTTTCAACAATTCCTTCAAATGCTTTGTCAGGGTAAGTGTCGACAAACACTTTTGCCTTTTGACCGAGCGACACCTTGTTGATGTCCCGCTCCGTAATTCCAAAGTTGGCGACCACGCGGTCTGTTCTCACATGCGTCCCAACCAAAGTGTTCTGCGTAATCGCTTCACCCTCTTCAATGTTGAGCTCTCCAATCGTACCCGCGCTGGGTGCATACAAATTTGATTTTTCAAGTACCGCTTCATTTGCTTTCATCTCAAGCGTAAGAGACTCTGCCTCATACTTTGCCTGGTCCACTTCCAACTTTACTCGGTCGAGTGTTGTCTGTGTGATTGCCCCAATTTCAAATAATTTTTGATGCTCCCTAAATTTATCTTCAGCAATTCTTTGAGCGGCAAGTGCTTTTTGCTGCTGCGCCTCGGCACGCTTCAGTCTGAGCAAAATGTCATCTTGCTTTAGCGCAATCAGAAGAGCGCCTTCTTCATAAAACTCTCCTTCCCGGTAATTAATCGCACTAATCACTCCTGGAATTTCAAAACTGAGTTTAAACTCAACCATTCCTTTGATGGTACCAAGCGCATTCAATGCATCCTCAAAATTAAATCGGCCCACTTTGAATACTTTAATGGGAACAAGATCCTTTAAGTCAGCCTGCTTTTGATCCTTGTTATGGCTTTTGTATTCCTGATGCGCAGGAAAAAAGAAATGGCGCAGAACCAAAATAATGATGACAGCAACGGCTGCGATGATGATTTTTTTCCGATGAGAAGGATTTTTTAAAACTGTCGAAAATCCGCTGGCCACTTTTTTTAAAAAAGCAAGTTTCCGAACTCCCTGCTTTGAAGCATCTGGGATTTGCTGTGACGGTTTTTCGGGTTCCATAATTGTTGTAGTGGTGCTATTTAATCGCGTCAACCGTCAGATAATCACGCACACCAATTGCGCGGTTCAGTTCTGCTTTCGAGAGAAAGAAGTCACTTAAAGCCTTAAAAAAAATGCCTCGCTCTTCGACAAGGTCAAGCTCGGATTGAAGATATTCGGAGATTTGAACTTCATTATTGTCCAGTTTGTGTTTGGCAAGCATCGCTAGTTTCTCCCGGTAGCCCATCCGTTTGTACGCTGATTCAACCTGAATGAGCGACTTATTGAAACTGAAATAGGCTTCTTTGACTCCTCGAATCACTTCTCGCTCTGTCTTTTCGAGCTGCACCACCTGCTCTAAATTTTCAATTTTGGTTTGAGTCATTTTAGAGAACTGTCCCAAATCATCCAAAATTCCAACGGAAAGCTCATTTGACCGGATTCTCTGTCCTTGTCCGCTCAAAAATTGAGTCACTGACGGCGCTTTTTGATTGTGGTCGTATGTATGCTTGAACGTATTTCCAGCAAGCGGCCAAGTGACTTCCATACCCACACGAAATTCATGTTTGTGTTCCGGCTTCGCGTCGCCTTGAAGATCATTAATAAACGCTTCTGCAAGTTCTCCATATTCAAGCAATGCATCAATCTTTGGTAATCGCTCACCCAAAGACACTCGATACGCCAATTGTGCCGCTTTCAATTTTGAAGCTTCAACTTGGAGATCCGGACGATATTGATAAGCCAAATCAATGAGACTTGCTAAATTTGTTTCCGCTTGAGCGCCAGAGGCCATTGAAACAGGCGATGACTTTCTTAATGCAGAAATGTCAAACTCTTTTAAATCATAAAGATGGGACACCTGAAAATGGTCACCTGACTCAACTTTTAAAAATTTAGCGAGCTCTAAAATTGAAATTTGAAGTTCCTGCTCCGCATTTTCACGATTGTACTGCACCTGGCTGTAGAGAGAATCTGTGTTAAGTTGCTCAATTTCAGAAACGATTTTGGCTTTTACTTTCTCATCCGAAATTCGTTTTTGCTCAGCCACAACATCGATTAAACGCTTCTGCTCATCCAGCACATTTTGCGCGCGCTCATACTCGAAATAAGCTTTCGACACATCCCTGACTACGTCCGCAATTGCCTTGTCATATGATTTGTGTGCAATCTCCAGATTCGCCCATTCCATAAAAAGTGTATTCCACAACACACCACCATGAAAAATAGGTTGGCGGAATTGTGCTCGCCAGTTATCTCCAAGGAAGGAAGCTCCAGTAAGTGACCCGCTTTGGATATTGGCGGTTATTTTGGCCTCTGGAAATAAATCTCGAATTGCTTTTGCGATTTTAAACTTTGCAAGCTGAATCCGCTCATGCTCAATGTCAGCCGGTAAATAGACTTCAACAGCCCGGTCAAGCACGGCTTTTAAATTCTTTTCAACTGTTCTTAAAAACTTTTGTTTGGCGAGCACGGTGTCTGCGTTAATCATGCTTTTCACATGGCTCCAGGTTAAATTCTGGAATTGTTTTTTGCGCTCACTTCGGAGCCGCTCCACCTCAATTTCAATTCCATCATTTGGTCCCAATTCACCCTCAATCAGATTTGCATTAACCGCTGCTTTAAGAGAAGGGTCGACGTTTATTACCGCACCGCGAATTGCTTCATCTCGTGCATCTTCAACACGACGCTCATCATTAGACCCTTGATGAATCAAAGTGGATGCCGCAGCCTTGACAGAATGCATATTAATAGAACTGACGAGGATTAAGGTGATGAAAAAAACGGGTGAGAAATTTTTTAGGTAATATTTCATTATTCTAATTCTAAATGGTTCCGCCACCGTTAGTTGCAGCTTGTGAATTTGATGGATTATAAAGAAACATCCAAAGCCCGTCAATGACCACTTACAACTCCATAACATTTGTTTATCGACCTTTCAAGCTGGTCACTTAATTGACTAGACGTTTTGTTTGGGAGCAATGAAGGAGTTAAAACGTATTCCAAACTATTTCTTGCGATGCAAAACAACTCCTCTGTAACCATGCTCAAGCAGAAAGGAGGGAGATGTAATCAGCAGAAAACTAGTGGGTTCGCTTGCAACAGCATTTGATATGGAATATGGAAATGAACCATCAAAAAATGCATAACCGCCTTCTTTAACCAGGCGCGTTTCACCATCAAACTCAATCGTTATTTTACCCAAAATCGGCTGGACATAAATTGAACCGGAAGTTCGAAATTCCTCACCACTCAAACCGCGACCTGCTTCCAGAACTACTTTCCCAATAAATAATGAAGACGCCATGGGGGTGTAACATACGATTCGAAATCCATACTTTGGAAAATCAAGAAACTGCTCCCCCTTTTGGGTTCCGAGCAAAAAAGAAGGGCGTTCTGACCCACGCGGCTCAACGAATAGTGAGGCAATGGAAATTCCAAGTACCTTTGAAATAGAAACCAGATGTTTTAGTGAAGGAGTTACGATGCGCCCTGTCTCAATTGCGCTCAAAGTTACTGGATGAATACCAGTGCGGCGCGCCAAATCAGCATTTCTGAGACCAGCGGATTCACGTTTGGCGCGGATGACTTTCCCTGGCGCAAGCATCGATTTTTGCTGCATCACAGGCTTCATTTGATTTGGCCGTTTTGTGCTTGAGCGATTGATTTTCATGAATTTCTTTCTTTCAACTAAGTTTACGCGCAATTTCATTTCTTTCTAGCGCGTGCTTCAAAATAATGAGTGGTTATGTAGTTTAAATAGATTTGTCTATTTAAACTAAATGATACCTTGGGAATGGGAGACGTACAAATCACCTAACACACGTGGGTGCACCCCACTCCATCCAGTGTGTCATTCTTCGCCAAAAGGACGAATCCGTCCTCTGGCGGATGAGGCGGAGCCGAAGAATCTGGTGAACTCAGATCCTTCGCGGAGTTTACCCTGAGCGCTAGATCCTTCACTCGCGCTTTTGCCGGCGCTAATGCGCCAGTACTCATCGCGCTGCGCGCTTGTTGCGCGAGCACTTTTTGGGAGAACCTTGATGTTTCTCTCCAAAAGTGTGACGGACTTGATGTCCGTCTACGATGATGTGCGCACTCGCAAGACGTGTCGTTCAGGATGACACAGCGAAGGGCTCAGGATGACATGAAAAATAACCGCATCAAGTAGGATGTACCCAATACACAATTAGAATTTGATTAAAATTAAGGTGAAGCGAGGTGCAAATTAACTTGCGAGGATGGTTTTAAGCTGGCCAATTAAATTGGCGCGAGGAATGGTCAGGCTTTTTTGTTCTTTTCTTATTTTAACTTCCACTTCATTTTTTGAAAGATTCCGCGCACTGACAATCACCTGAACGGGACAACCAATCAAGTCAGCATCATTAAACTTAACACCGGCGCGTTCATTTCGGTCATCGTAAAGAACACCGAATCCCTCTGACTCGGTATGAGAATAGACTTCGTCTCCGGCTTTTTTTGTTTCCACGTCATCATGGTTGACTGTAATCAAATGAATGTCATAGGGAGCAATTGAAACTGGAAAACACATGCCTTTTGCATCATGGTGCTGCTCAATCACAGCAGCAACAACTCGATTCACTCCAATGCCATAGCACCCCATCACAATTGGTTTTTCTTCATCAGTTTCATTTCGAAAGCGGGCATTCAGCGGTTCTGAGTAACGTTTCCCAAGCTTAAACACATGCCCCACTTCCATCGCCGTTACAATTGAAAGCGGCGAAGCGCATTCAGCGCATGCGTCACCCATAGCAGCGTAACAAACGTCACCAACTAAATTTGCTGTAAAGTCACGTTTGTAATTAACATTTTGAAAGTGCATGTCTTTTTCATTCGCTCCTGTCACAAAATCATTCATAAGGGGAATTTCAAAATCTGCAATGACATTAACCTGCTTGAGATTCACAGGTCCTGAGAACCCGAGTGGTGCTCCCGTCATCTGCTCAATTTCTTGGGCATTCGCAAGCCGCAGCTCCTGCACATGGGCGAGCTTTCTTAATTTTCCTTCATTGACTTCACGGTCTCCACGAACGCAAACCGCAATCGATTGATTCCCTGCTCGGTACAAAATGGTTTTGACCAATCTTTTGGTAGTAAATCCAAATGCTTTGGTTAACTCATTTACAGTAGACACACCAACGGTTGAAAATTTTTCAATTGGCTTCATCGTGGTTTGCTCCACTTGACTCTCAACCTTTCGAACAGCCGATTCGCAGCCAGACACATAGCCGCAGCTTTGATTCGAACAAATAGCGAGATGATCCTCCCCAAATGGCGAGCGAATCATAAATTCATGCGAGGCATTTCCGCCCATCACCCCCGGATCCGCACTCACCACATCAAATGAAATCCCAAGACGCTTAAAAATCCGTTCGTAAGCAGCGTACATTTTTGCATAACTCGCGTCTAAGCCCGCTTCATCACGATCAAAACTGTATGCGTCCTTCATGATAAATTCTTTGGTTCGAATGATGCCAAAGCGGGGACGCAGCTCATCTCTAAATTTGGTTTGAATTTGGTAGAGAATTTTAGGCAGGTCCCGGTGCGATTTGAGATATGCGGCTGCAACTTCTGTAATCACTTCTTCGTGGGTCGGTCCCAGAACAAATTCCTGTCCTGAACGATTGAGAAATGCAATTTTGTCCTGACCGAGTGCTTCGTACCGCCCTGTCTGTTTCCATAAATCTGCTGGATGAAGCGCTGGCAGTAAAAGTTCAAGTGCCCCGCTTGAGTCCATTTCACTGCGAATTAAATCTGACACTTTCCGAAGCACTCGAAGACCAAGCGGAAGGTAGGAATAAATCCCGGCACTCAATTTCCGGATGAAGCCTGCTTTAAGCATGAGTTGATGGCTCACTGCCTCAACATCTTGACTCACAGTTCTTAAAGTTGGAATAAATGCTTCTGACCAGCGCAAGCGAGACCCCTTCGTTAGGGAAACAGCGACTTTATTTTTTCAATCGCTCCCATATTCATCAGGTCGTTAAAGACCACAAACACCATCAGCATGATGAGAAAACCAAAACCAACTTGAGTCATCCGTTCTTGAATCCGTGGATTAAGCGGCCTTCTAAAAAGGATTTCAATGAGTAAGAAAAAAATATGCCCGCCGTCAAGTGCGGGAACAGGCAGTAAATTAATCACGCCAAGCGACACACTGAGCAACGCGGTAAACTGCAAGAGCGTTGTCCATCCCATTTGCGCAGCACTCCCTGCCATGGACACAATTCCAAGCGGCCCAACTAATGTCTTTGGTGACAATTGTCCGCACACAAGCCGCCACAAAGATTCAAAAGTGAGTTCAATCAGATTCCACTCAAGCCGAGCAGCTTCAATAATGGCTTGTGCCGGTGAATACCGCTCCGTGTGATATTTTTCACCGCGCAAAATTCCAATGCGTGGCACTTTTGTCGCATGTCCAAGCAAATCGCGACCTGTTTCAATTTGTGGCGTAATCGCAATTTGAACTTCTTCGCCTCCTCTTTGAATTTTAAAGACAAGAGGTTCGCCGGCGCTCCGCATAATTTTCACCGTCAAATCCTGCCAGCTGGATACTGGTGTTCCATTCAAATCCGTCACTACATCACCAACCTTAAGCCCGCTTTGTTGCGCAGGCAGGCCGGGCATCAACCCGCCAATTTCAGCCGAAGGGACAGGCCGGCCAACAATCATCACCCAAACAAATAAAATATAGGCGAGTACGAAATTCATAAATACACCGGCAGTCAAAATTAATAATCGATGCGCTTTTGATGCCGCAAGATAATCGCCCTTGGTAACACTACCACCTTGAGCCTTAACCTCTTCAAGTGATTCTCCTTTTGGTTTTACGAATCCTCCAAATGGAATAAGCGAAATGGAATACTTAGTTTCCTTTCCCACCCAAGTCAAAATTTCAGGGCCAAAACCGATTGAAAACTTTTCCACCTTCACCTTTGAAAAGCGACACGCCAAAAAGTGACCCAATTCATGAATCGAAATCAAGACACCCAGAACAACAAGTGTTGGAAGTAAAGAAAACAAGAAGCTAAACATAAGCACACGCTCTTTCCCGTGCCCAAGTGTCGGCCGCCAAAACTTGCTCAAGTTGATTGCTTGGCTGCTGCCGGTATGTGGACATGACTCGTTCAATAATTTTTGGAATTTTTGTAAATTGAATATTCCCCTTTAAGAAAGCATCGACGGCTACTTCATTCGCAGCATTCACAACGGCAGGAAGCGTCCCGCCGACACGAGCCGCTTCATAACCGATTTCAAGGCATGGAAAACGTTTTCGGTCTGGCGAATAAAAATGAAATTTTTGAACAGCTGTCAGATTAAGCGTCGGCAGTGAATTGTAA
>JAHFHD010000139.1 GCA_023247075.1 Candidatus Omnitrophota bacterium
ATAAGTACTTTTTAATATTTCAATAAAAGTGTACATTAGCTTAAGTTTTCAAGCAAGTGGTATCTAAGAATTTGGGAGACTACAGGTAAAAATTAGATGGCAAAGACGAGATAAGTACTACATAGCGTTTAAGCTGTTTAAGCGTAACTGTTTAGCCCATTGAAGTTCATAACAGGCTTGTCATCCTGAACCCTTCGCTTGTCATCCTGAACGACCCTAAAGGGCTGCTGCGCGGAGTGAAGGATCTAGCGCTCAGGGTAAACTCCGCGAAGGATCTAGATTCACCAGATTCTTCAGTTCGGCCTAACGGCCTCCTTCAGAATGACAAGGCTGTGAATGGCTTCAAAATGCTAAATAAACACAGATCCTTCGCCCTGCGGGCTCAGGATGACAATGGTGTTAATTCTTACTCCTCAAGCGGGACATAGGCGCGTTTTGTGCGCATCAAGTAAAGACTCGCACCGCTTGCGACAATAATTGAAGACCCAATCAAGGTTTTAACCGTTGGGTATTCCTTCCAGAAAAGTGCAGCGAAGATTGCTGCAAAAACGGGTGTTAAATAGGAAAAGGGAAGCACGAGTGAAACCGGTGCGTCCTGAATTGACTTTGTTAAGAAAATTTGGCCGAAGAAAGCGCTCATCGTAACGCCAGCCATGGCAACCAAATCAATAGACGAAAGTGAATGAAGATGCGGAAAAACAAAGGGGATTGAAGCAAAGGTTGAAACCAACGTAAAGTAAAAAATAACGGTGTAAGGTGATTCGCTCCTGCGGGTAAAGCGAATCATGATGTAGGCAAATGCAGCGCTAATTCCGGAAAGAATTCCCAAAAAAATAGGCAGCGGCTTTGCTTCAAACTCAGGCGCCGCCAGAAGGTACAGACCGACAAAAGAAATCAGGACAATTGCCACAATAAACTTTGTGACCTGCTCTTTTAAAACAAGGTAAGCGATGATGACAACAAAAATAGGTGACGTGTAATTAAGCATCACGGCAGTCCCTAAATTAATTCGGCCAATTGTGTAGAAGTGAAGGGTGAGTGCGCCAAATCCAAAAAGCCCCCGCAAAATTAAAATCACAGGCCGCTTCGTGGTCCAGGTAATTTTTTTTCGCGCAAGCCAAAGACCCATGAGAAGAGTTCCAAACAGGCTTCTGAAAAATACAAGCCAGATGAAGGGCGTTGTTTCGCAGCCTAGTTTTGCAAAAGTTGCCATGAGGCTGAAGGAAAATGCTGCAAAAACCATCTGAATCATCGACCGGTTGACGGAGGCTTGCATGAAGGTTAGTATAGAGACGCTATTTGGTTCTGTAAACTATAGAGAGAATTGTGAAAATATGATTATTGGACTCACGGGTAAAAATGGTTCTGGAAAAGGCGAAGTCGCCCGTTTCTTAAGAGAGCGGGGATTTGAGTATTATTCTCTTTCCGATGTTGTGCGCGAAGAAGCTGCAAAAAAGAAAAAACAAATTACGCGCCAAAACCTAATTCATGTTGGCAATGAGTTGCGAAAAAAATATGGTCCGGATGTGCTGGCAAGGCGCGTGATTGAGCGGCTTGAGCAAGACAAGCAATACGTGGTTGATTCAATCCGTCATCCAGACGAGGCCAAAGCATTCCGCTCCTTAAATGGTTTTACGTTGCTCAATGTGACTGCATCTCCCAAGCTTCGGTTTGAGCGGCTCAAAAAACGAGGCCGCGAAAATGACCCGGTTTCTTATGTGGCATTTCGGAAACTTGAGCAAACCGAAGGGAAAAGTTCGGTGTCAAGTGACCAGCAGCTTCAAAAGACGCTTGAACTTGCGGATGTGGTCGTGCGTAATGACAACACCCTTTCGGACTTGCATAAGGGAATTACTGAAATTGTGATGACACTCGCGCGGAAAAAAAAACGGCCAAATTGGGATGAATACTTTATGGGAATCGCAAAAGTAGTTGCGCTCCGCTCCAATTGCGTCAAACGAAAAGTCGCAGCCGTCATCATTAAAGACAAGCGGATTATTTCAACGGGTTATAATGGAACCCCTAGAGGCGTCAAAAATTGCAGCGAAGGGGGATGTCCCAGGTGCAATCAAATGGCGAGCTCCGGAACGCGCCTTGAAGAGTGTTACTGCTCTCACGGTGAGGAAAATGCAATCACCCAGGCGGCCTACCACGGTGTGAGCATTAAGGACACAACGCTTTATTCCACTTATTCACCCTGCCTTTTATGCACCAAGATGATTATTAATAGCGGGATTGGAGAAGTCGTCTTTAATCAAACCTACCCGCTTGGCGATACTTCACTTGCTCTTTTAGGCGAAGCCAAAGTGCGCGTGAGAAGGGCGAAGGTTGAGTAATGGTCTTGAAAACAGATTTAACCATCCAAAATATTTACGCACCCATTGAGTCACTCCTACCCAAAGTAGAGGAGCAAATTTTTGAAATTCTCGAAACACCCAATGAACTTTCCGCTGAAGTCATCCAGCACTTTTTTGGGGCGAAAGGAAAGTTCTTAAGACCTGCGCTTACGCTTTTTGGCGCGAGTTTCGGAAGCGCTATTCCTGATTTAGCGGTTCGGGTTGCGGCTGCGCTTGAAATTTTTCACTCAGCAACTTTAATTCACGACGACATTATTGATTCAGCGTACATCCGCAGAAATCTTCCCACGGTCAACGTCAAATGGAATTCCCAAGTAGCCGTGCTGGTCGGGGATTATCTTCACGACAAAGCAATTGGCGCCATTTTCGAATCCAAAAATGAACGCGTGATTGCAGGTTTTCTGGGTACGGCAGGGCTTGTGTGCGACGGCGAAATTTTGGAGCTTAAGGAAAAAAATAATTTCAGCATCACAGAGGAAGTTTATTTTACCATCATCGAACGAAAAACTGCTTCACTCCTTGCCACCTGTCTTGAATGTGGTGCGGCACTAAGCAATCTTCCAGCTGAAAAAATTGCGGCCCTCAAGCGTTACGGTATTTATTTCGGCATGGCTTTTCAGATTGTGGACGACTGTCTTGATTTTTCGGGCATCCAAAATGAATTTGGGAAAACACTTGGAGCCGATTTGGCGGCTGGTGTGCTCACCCTGCCTTTGATTCGCTTGACAGCACTTCTTGATGAACGCACCAAAGCCCATGTTTTTTCTCAGGTTAAATCGGGTCTTGGTCAAACGCGGTTGAGTGATTTATTGCGATTGCTAGAGGAATATGGAGCAATTGATTATGCGTTTGCAAAAGCGCGCGAGTTTACCGAGAAAGCTGCACTTGAACTTTCTGTTTTCCCCGCCTCGGCTTCTCGCTTAAGCCTTGAAGCGCTCCTTGAATACGTTTTGAGTCGCCGAAGGTAAATTAATTTGAGTTTATTTAGCATTTTGAAGCCATTCACAGCCTTGTCATTCTGAAGGAGGCCGTTAGGCCGAACTGAAGAATCTAGCGAATGCCAGATCCTTCACGGAGTTTACCCTGAGCGCTAGATCCTTCACACTCCGCGCAGCAGCCCTTTAGGGTCGTTCAGGATGACAACTGATGGAGACTTCAGAGAGCTAAACAGCTACAATTAATTTGAGTTTGACACTTTTCTTATTTCCCTCTCCCTCTAAGAGGGAGAGGGGGAGAGTTCTCAAAAAAATGCTAAACTCCAGTCTATTAATTTGAACTATGACTTTTTCAAATACGCTTTACCTCGTTGCAACACCTATTGGTAATCTCAAAGACATTACGCTTCGCGCGCTTGAAATACTGAAGTCAGTTGACTTCATTATTTGTGAGGACACGAGGCGAAGCGGGATGCTCCTCAGTCACTTTGAAATTAAAAAGCCGCTGCGGGTGCTCAATGACCACACGCGGGAGGGGAAGCTTGAAGCGCTTTTAAGGGAGCTTGAAAGCGTTCAATCGGCTGCGCTCATTTCAGATGCTGGCACACCACTCATCTCAGACCCAGGTTTTCCGCTCGTACGTGAAGCCATTAAACGTGGAATTAAAATCGAAAGTATTCCTGGTCCCGTTGCATTTGTGAACGCGCTCATTATGAGCAATCTTCCGGCAAATGAGTTTACCTTTGTTGGATATCTCGCGCCAAAACAAAAAAAGCGTTGTGACCAGCTTGCAGCTCTTAAAGAAGAGTGCCGCACCCTTGTTTTTTATGAGTCTCCGCATCGATTGCTCCGGATGCTTGAGGATGCGCTTTCTGTACTGGGAGACCGAGAAGCATTTGTTGCGCGTGAGATGACCAAAAAATTTGAAGAAACGTTTCGCGGGAAAATATCAGAAATTTTGAAGCAATTTGAAAGCAGAAAAATTCTAGGTGAATTCGTGATTGTTGTAGCAGCTTCATAGACGACTATCTATGAGTCCACTGCGAAGTAGTGCTGGTATAATCGTATGTATTTAGCGTAATAAATCTCTTACGCTGTCATTCCCGAAATCTTTTATCGGGAATCCAGAAATACTTCAAAACTGGATTCCCGCTTTCGCGGGAATGACAAGCTAGGTGCTAAACGCGCACCTGATATTCCAGCCATGAGAATCAAGCAGATGAAAATGAAATCTAAGAAACGAATTGCCATTTTTGTCTCAGGGTCCGGGACAAATATGGAAAACATTGCGAAGCGTGCCGAGGCCGATGAATTAAATTGCACGATTAATCTTGTTGTGTGCGACCAGCCTGGTGCAAAAGCGCTTGAGCGTTCAGCGGCGCTTAAACTC
The DNA here is from genome assembly GCA_023247075.1 of Candidatus Omnitrophota bacterium. GTDB lineage: Bacteria > Omnitrophota > Omnitrophia > Omnitrophales > Danuiimicrobiaceae > JAHFHD01. Next base: position 4,683 of record JAHFHD010000139.1, read on the forward strand.
GAAACATTTGTCATCGAGCGAAAAAACTTCAAAACGAAACAGGAATTTGAAGTCCGCATCGATGCCGAGCTCAGGCAGCGGAACATCGAAGCTATTTTTCTTGCGGGTTACATGCGCATTTTAGGTCCGGATTTTGTTCGGGCGTGGAAATCAAAAATCTTAAATGTTCACCCAAGTCTTCTCCCAAAATTTCCAGGTGCGCATGCCATTCAGGATGCATTTCGCGCTCATACAAAAGAAACAGGAGTCACCATCCACTTTGTAGATGAAGGGGTGGATTCGGGTCCTGTTATTTTACAGCGTTCTGTTCCTATTCAACCTGATGACACGCTGGCTACCCTCGAAGCGCGAATCCACGCAGTGGAGTGTGACCTTTACCCAGAAGCCATCCACCTTTTCCTAAAAGGCATTTGACGAAATACAAAACGCAGGCGTAATTTGCATTGCGGCCTTATTTTTGGGTATACTCCTCAGGCATTCAAAGTGTGAATTTCTTTACTTAAATTGATGTGTTTGTTTAGCGTTTTGAAGCGCTTCACAAACTATGTCATTCTGAAGGAGCCCCGTAAATTTATTCTGCGGGGCGAACTGAAGAATCTGGCGAATCTAGATCCTTCACTGCGTTCAGGATGACAAGCCTGTTATGAACTTCAA
>JAHFHD010000059.1 GCA_023247075.1 Candidatus Omnitrophota bacterium
ATTCAGCAGTGACCCATCCTTCGCCTTTTCCCTTTAAAAATGGCGGAACTTTCTCCTCAATAGAAGCGGAACAAACCACGCGCGTCTCACCCATTTCAATGAGGCACGAACCCGCTGCAAATTTTTGATACCCCAGTGAAATTTTCACTTTTCTAAGTTCATCTACTTTTCGACCATCAATACGCCTGAATGTTTTCATCGAATCCCCAAAATTTTGTGCAGCCTAGGAATAATCCGCACGTTTTTTAAAATATGTAATGCGCTTTTTTGAAGCTCATCCAAAAACCTCATCAACTCAAAATCTTCATGGCCTTCCACATCTGCGCTGATGGGCTGAAGAATCAGCGGAACCTCTTGACTCACGCCAGCAATCATATGACACAAATCAAAAAAATCAGTCTGGTCAAGAGCTTTTGAGCAAACCATTTTAATCAAGGTTTCCTTTGCCAGAGCAAGTTCCAAAAATTTCCGGTGCTCCTCAAGAAACGATTTTTCTTTGGTGACTGAAGCAGGCTTAACGTCCATTGCCACAACATCTGTCCACCCAATGACTTCAGCCAAATTTTTCCACAGAATACCATTTGTCTCAAGGTAAAGTTTGAATCCCTCCTGTTTTAAGCGCGGCATCAGTTCAAGTAAAAAATTCCGGTACAATAGCGGCTCGCCACCCGTCAAACTAACGAATGAATGGGGACCAAATTGCGCGTCAAGCTGCTTCACCCGCTCAACCACTGAATTTAAGTCATAATCAAGTCCAGGCTTTCCAAGTTCATCACAGTATTCACAGTGGATGTTGCATAATTCAAAGCGGACAAAAATATGACGCTCACCAAGATGAGTTCCCTCTCCTTGAAGTGATGAAAATATCTCAGAAATTCCAGCGACAGAGCTAACAGGCATTATTTCTTTTTTTTAAATTAATGATTCTTTCGTGCCGCACAAGCAAAATACATAAAATACTTTCTCCACAACACATCGGTTGAGCCAAATTCATTTGTTTCATAAAAATAATCAACAAGTGCTTCCCGCACTCTGGCCACCTCTTTGAGGCGGCTAAATTCTGTTGCGCTGGCCAGAGTTAAATCCACAAGCTCAAGTGCGCGTTCAATTGCTTTTTCTGCATAAGCGGTGTTTTGTTTTGATCGCCACTTAAGCGCCCGCTCTACCTCGCTACCGACATTGGCCATTTGCTCAACAAATGGCATCTCTTTCCAACGTCCCGCTGCAAGTTCTTTGTGCTGGTAAATTATTTCTTGGTCCATTTTGACACGACCTCAACAATCCTTTTTTGCACCGCTGGATTTTCTACTCCACGACTTCTGTTGCCTTGTGACGCTCGAATATTAATCATTGAATCAAATTCGACAAATTCATCCAAAGAAGCTTCCGGGTAAAGATTAATTCCCCAAAGATGCTGCTGCTTTGATCCATCACGAAGAAGCAATGCTTCCAAATCTGAATGAAGTTCGGCTTCAATTGCAATCAAATCACGGTCAATGTCCACAACCGCCTTCACAAAATCTCCAAATCGACGTTGAGCCGCTTCTTTCAATTCATTCAGCTCAATTATTTTCGTTAAGATTTTCATAAAGTTAACCGAATTGGGTCGTGCATGCCCGCCTCTTCGAATCCCTTTTCCCGCAAAAGACAAGCGTCACATGTAGAGCACGGCACTTCACCGCCCCGGTAACAAGACCAAGTGCGCTCAAAGGGAACGCCGAGTGCCGCGCCTAGTTTCACAATTTCTGATTTCTTAAGATGAAGCAGCGGTGCTTTAATTGTAAGCGGCTTTCCTTCTACGCCTCGTTTTGTTCCCTTACGAATAACTGCTTCCATTAATTCAAAATAATCGGGACGACAATCCGGGTAGCCGCTGTAATCCAGTGCATTGGCGCCAATAAAAATCGCTTCGCAATTTTGGGCTTCAGCGAGTGACATGGCAAAACTCAAAAAAATGGTGTTCCGCGCTGGAACATAAGTTGATGGAATTCCCTCTGACATTTCGAGAACACTTCGATTTTCTGGTATGTCAAGCGCTGCATCAATCAATGAACTTCCACCCCAAGGGAGTGAAATCTTGACGATTTGATGTTTTATGTTTAAGCTTTCGGCAATCATTCGTGCGGCCTCAATTTCACGCCGGTGGAGCTGGCCGTAATCAAAAGTCACCGCAAGCGGCAAATACCCTTCACTTAATGCAACATAAAGCGTGGTTGTAGAATCAAGCCCGCCGGAAAATAAACACACGGCTTTGCGATTTCCAGAGAGTGAATCAAGGCTCTTTTGCATTTACTTGACCCAGCCTCCATTTTTTAAAACCTGCCCTTCAAATTTCACCATATGCACACGGCCCAACGATTCACCCAAAAAGCGGCTCGCAATTGCTTTAAAATTCAGAGGCGAATCACTTACAAATACTTGAAGCCTTTGACTCTTCGCTATCTTTGCGGCAATTGCGCCAGAAGCCTTTAATCTTTCCCTCAATTCAAAAGCTGCCTGAGGCGCCGAATGAATCAATTTTACTTTTGTGCCAGCCACTTTTTGAATTTCATCTTCCAAAAGCGGGTAATGCGTGCAACCCAAAATCAAAGTGTCGATTTTCTTTTGGAGCAACGGAACCAAATACCTTTTTAAGGTCAAAGTTAAAATAGCACCTTTCAAAATCCCTTCTTCCACAAGAGGAACCAAAAGCGGACATGCCACTGACTCTACTCCAAGCGAGTGATTCTGCCGCTTAATGGCTTTTTCATAAGCGCCTGAGCCAACAGTCGCCTGAGTTGCCATGACACCGATTTTTCCATTCCGCGTTGCACTCACAGCGAGACGCGCAGCAGGTTCAATGACATCAATAATTGGAAGTTCGTGGTATGTTTTTTTGAGAAAAGAGTAAGCGGCGCTTGAAGAGGAATTGCAGGCAACCACGAGCGCTTTAATCCCGTAATTTAAAAGAAAGCGGGTGTTCTCATCTGAGAATGTGCGGATTTGCGCTTCGGATTTAATCCCGTAAGGCAGGCGCGCAAGGTCGCCAAAATAAATAATCCGTTCATCCGGCAAAATCCGCCTCAGCTCACGCACAACCGTAAGGCCGCCCAATCCGGAATCAAATACACCAATTGGGGCGTTCTGGCTTGGATTAATCCGAGGTCTCGAGTAATTTCTTAATTCGCTGGAGTGATTCTTTAATTTGTTTTTCATTCACCACTAATGCAAACCGCACGTAGCCTTCCCCATATTCTCCGAACCCAGTTCCGGGCGAAACGGCAATTCCAATTTCTCGAATCAAGAGTTCCGTAAATTCCATTGAAGTGAGCGCGCTAAACTTGGGCGGGATTTTGGCCCAAACATAAAAAGTGGCGCGCGGTTTTTTAACTTCCCACCCGAGCGCATTCATTCCATCCACAAGCAAATCCACCCGCTCCTTGTAAATCCCCACGATTTTCTTAACATAGGTCTGAGGACCGGTCAGCGCCTTTGTGCCTGCAATTTGAAGCGCCCTAAAAATACCGAAATCACAATAACTTTTTGTTTTTGAGAGACTTGCGAGAATTTCCCGATTGCCCACTGCAAATCCAAGCCGCCATCCCGGCATGCTGTAGGATTTTGAAAATGTGTGGAATTCGACGCACCGCTTCCTTGAACCTTTCACTTCCAAAATACTGTGCGCCCTGGGACCGCTTAAAATAAAATCAGAGTAAGCGAGGTCAGAAGCCACAATAATTTCTTTGTCAGACGACCACTTGACCACTTTTTCGTAAAACGCAAGGTCGCACGTTGCAGCCGTTGGATTATGAGGGTAACTTAAGAAAAGTAATTTTGACAATTGCGTTGTCTCGCGCGGCAAAGAAAAAAAATCGGGTAAATACCCCGTCTCTTCTTTGAGTGGAATGTTGTAGAGAATCCCGCCCGCCATGACGACTCCATTAAAATGAACTGGGTAGGCAGGCGACGGGACAAGCGCTAGGTCATCGCTATTCATGAATGCCAAGCTCAAATGTGCAATGCCTTCTTTAGAGCCAAGGCAAGGAAGCACTTCGTGATCTGGGTCTAAATCCACACCAAATCGCTCGTGATACCAGTACGCAATGGCGCGTCTGAATTTTTTTTCAACTTCACCATCAAATTTAGAATAGCGATGCACATCCTTTTCGCTCAGCGCTTCCCGGAGCGCTTCTGTGACATGTTCTGGCGGGTCCATGTCTGGATTGCCCATACTAAAATCAATTACATCAAGTCCGCGCTCACGTGCTTCGCGCTTCAATTTGTCAACTACGGTAAATAGGTATGGCGGCAATCGCCGCATCCTGTTTGCTTCGTGCACTTTATTCTCCCCCCGCTTTCACAAATTCCAAACTTTTTGAATATGATTCCGCCGCGTGATACGAGCTCCTGACGTACGGACCTGCGTAAACTTCCCTAAACCCAAGTTTTTTTCCTTCGGATTCAAAATGCGCAAAAACTTCCGGATGAACAAACTCTTTGACTGCAAGACTCGTTTCATCCGGACGTAAATACTGACCAATTGTGACAATATCTACCTGAACTGATTTTAAATCAACAAGTGTTTGAATGACTTCATCTACGGATTCACCAAGGCCGAGCATTAATCCACTTTTTGTGACAATACTAGAGCTAAAAGTCTTAACCAACTCAAGCACTTCAAGTGAGCGGCGGTAACGGGCTTGCGGCCGCACGAGACGGCTTAGCCGTTCAACAGTTTCAACATTGTGATTAAAAACATCTGGACGGGCTTTGCAGACAATTTCAATGAGTTCCCGCCGCGCGTGAAAATCCGGCGTCAAAATTTCAATCGTTACATTTTCCACCTCACAACGAATCGCTTCAATCGTCCGCGCAAAGTGATTGGCGCCCTCATCTTTAAGGTCATCCCGAGTAACTGAAGTCACCACCACATGCTTGAGACCAAGCTGCTTTGCCGCCTCTGCAACACGCTCTGGCTCATCCTCTTCCACAAGAAGTGGTTTGCCCGCCTGAATTGCGCAAAACCCGCACCGGCGCGTGCAGACATCCCCCAAAATCATAAAGGTGGCAGTCTGACGCGAATAGCACTCCATCCGATTTGGACAAAGCGCTGATTCACATACCGTATTCAGTTTTAATTCACTGAGTATTTCTTGGGTGAGTGCAACGGAACCGGTTGGAATAGGTCTTCTAAGCCACTCTGGAAATCTAGTCACACTACTCCTTAAATAGAATGCAACTTTCTACCAAATTCTTCCCCAACTGTCAATATACCGGTATCACTTTCAACTTACGGAGCTGGATAGTAAAGAAAGTAGCGTTTTTGTGTATCTATTATAGCGATGGAAATGAAAATCCAAAATCCTTCAGCATTGTTCGGACTTCTTCGACATGGCTTTTCTCAACTATGAGAGTGGCGGGTACGGGAGCTAATAAGCCTTTGCTTCCTAATTATGCGATGCGAATTGAAATAAAAGGGAATGTCTGTGCCACTAAAATAGGATTGTAAAACTACCAAATCAGAATCCGTTTTAATTTTACCAATTGCCTCAAACTGCCCAAGCTCCAATTTACCCTCAGGCGTGTTAGGTGTCTTAGGAAAAAATTTAGACAAATAAGATTCTACGCAATTGCGTGTACAAGCTTAAACACGGCGAGCAATAGAACTACTGCGAGAATCCGTCTGAGCCATTTCGCAGAAATATAATTTGCACCAAGCCTTGACCCAAAAGCGCCGCCGACAAAAGCCGCGAGCACCATATAAACCAATAGAGGTGTCAACTGGAACTGATTGCGCACCAATCGGCCGGCCAAACCAGCAAGTGAATTGACCAAAATAAAAAAAGCGGAAGCAGCAGCAGTTTTTTTGGGATCAGCCCAGCGAAAAAGTAAAAGAAGCGGGCTTAAAAAAATCCCGCCTCCAACACCCACAATACCGGAGAGCATTCCAATCAATCCACCGACGAGGAGAGAAAGTAAGCGCGGTGGATTTTTTTTTATTTCGTGCTGATTGAGATTCAATTCAAAAAGCAAACGCCAAGCCGCAAAAGTAAGTGCGCCTGCAAGAAGTGATGAGTAAACCGAGGCAGGCACTTTAAGCATTCCTCCAATAAAAGCAAGCGGCACGGAAGAAAAACAAAAAGGCCAAATAAGATTCCATGAAAAATGCCTGGCTTTAAAGAAATGCCAAAAGGCCAGACCAGCAACCAGCAGATTGAGACAAAGGGCGCTTGCTGCCATTTGTTCCCTTGGAAGAGCAAAAAATGCAAGGAGCGCGAGATACCCCGAGGCTCCTCCGTGCCCAACCGAAGAATAAATTAATGCAACAAAAAATGTGAAGCCGATAAGTGGAATGAGTTCAGACAATTTTTATTCTTCTCAAGTGTACAAAGTGTAAGTTTCTTTACCTAAATCGGTAATACTTAAGTAAGGCGTTGGTTACGATTGATGAACCAAAGAATAATCACAATTTCTAGCCTTATTAAGTATAGCTTTCCACGCGGAAGTCACTTTTTCCGCCTGTCTTCTGAACCAAATGAAGATTCGTAATCACAATAGCAGGGTCTTGACTCTTCGCCATATCATAAAGCGTGAGCGCAGCCACAAAGGCGCCCGTCAGCGCTTCCATTTCCACCCCCGTCTTGGCCGACGTCCTCGCCTCGGACTCAATAGTCACAGCGCCTTCCTTTGGAGCATTCATAAATCGAATGTCAACATAGTCAAGTGAGAGCGGGTGGCAAAGTGGAATTAAATCTGATGTTTTTTTAGCTCCCTGAATGCCGGCAATTTTCGCTACTGTAAACGCATCTCCCTTTTTAAGTCCGCCCGTTTGCAGCAGCCAAAGTGTTTCGGGCTTCATCACAACCTCACATTGCGCTACGGCGCAGCGCACTGTCACATTTTTTGAGCCCACATCAACCATATGTGCTTCCCCGCGTGAATTTAGATGAGATAAAATAGTTTCATTCATTAAGTGTCACTCCTCTTTTCTTTCCAATGCACCAGCGTAATCTTGAGCTGTATTCAGATTGGTAAAAAATTTGATTTGCTCTTCCCTTAAAGCAAATGACTTCATTGTCACCACTTGAAGAAAATGATGCATTGACGCGTGTTCCCTGTCTCGGTCAAGCAATAAACGCACAAGATGCCGTGAGTTGCGGTCATAGATACCTGGAAAAGGTTCTGGCAAACCAGCAGCATTTTCAAAACAAATCACTTCACTGCTCGCATCCCAAAATCTCATTAATTCGCAGATGAGCGACGCACTAATGAGCGGCATGTCACAGGTCAAAACACAATTGGCTCTTGTGTGCGAATAACACAAACCGGTATAAATCCCGGCAAGTGGTCCGCTATTTTTAATTAAGTCCTCACAGACTAAAGCGTCACCTAACTCCAAATTTTCAGTTTTTGATTTTAGATTCACAACAACCAGAGCTGTGTCGCACACCAGCTCCGCGATTTGGACAATATGTTCCAGCATTGTTTTTTCACCAAATGGAAGAAGTGCTTTGTCCTGGCCCATTCGTGAACTTTTTCCACCAGCAAGAATGATTGCCGTTGTCTCAATTTTATTGCTCACAAAAATAGCTCTTTACTTAAGCCCGCAAATTCCAACTTTTCGGTTGTCATCTTGAACAAAGAAAATTCTGTCATTCTGAGCGAAGCGAAGAATCTGTAATCGCGAGATCCTTCGCTGCGCTCAGGATGACACAAGATGCGATTCTTGCCTCAGAATGACATCAATATGCAGAACTAAAATCTTCAGTTTTCAATATTTGCTGTTCAATCAGAGATGCTAATTGATTTAATTCATTCAACAAAAAATGTGGAACACCCGCTCTTTTTTCGCCGTCAGAACAAATGGCAATGACATTCTTCACCTGTTCGGTGAGCAGAAGCTCGCCCAATTCTTTTTTGTGAATCTCAATTTTAGGAAACTCATTTTGCACATACCCCTCAAGAAACACGAGGTCAAAACCTTCAAAAAATTGAAAAAGATTTTTAAGCGGAATTTCTTCGTGAAGATTTGAAAATAAAGCGAGCCGTTTTTTGCCAGCCAGCACTACCGTTTCAGCTCCACCCGTGCGGTATTGGTACGTGTCTGTTCCAGGTTCATCAATCTCCACATCTTCACGAGTCAAGCGCTTGAGCACACCTACGCGGAAACCCTTTGCGCTTAAATGTGAAATCAATTCACTGAGCACGTCTGATTTCCCAGAACCCTTTCGTCCCACAATCGACAGAAAAGCAGTTGTCACCATTTTCCCCCGTCAAGCAGCTTGACTGACACCATTGTATTTTTTTTCAGGCTGGCATTTGCTTTGACTCGAAGCAAAGCATTCGCGGAAGCGAGCGAGCCCACCATGTGAGACCCCTGACCTTTAAGTGGAGTAATTGCAAAACCACCTCGCTTTTGAACGCACTGGACCCTGACAAAGTGAAATCGAGGACCATTCATAAATGGCTTTGCTAAAGAACCCTGGACCATTTGTCCGTCAAAATTCTTTTTACCCATTAATTTTAAAAGAGCAGGTTTTGCAAATTCCTCAAAAGTAACGAACACGGAGACTGGATTTCCTGGCAACCCAAAAACAAGCGTGCGATTTTTCTTGCCAAAAAAAAGCGGCTTTCCGGGTTTGATGTCAACTTTCCAAAAAATTTCTTTCACTCCTTCTTCGCGTAAAATCTCCTTCACAAAATCGTATTTACCGACTGAAACACCGCCTGAAATTAAAAGCACGTCCTGTTTCAATCCCTCCCGAATGAGGAATCGAATTTTGGCTGGACTGTCACCCACGTTTGGAAGACAAAGCGGAATTCCTCCGGCCTGCTTCACCAGTGCTTCAAGGAGAATGGTATTAGAGTCCCGAATTTTCCCAGGTCTTAATGGTTCGCCGATTTTAATAAGCTCACTACCTGTTGCCAAAATTGAAACTTTAGGAACCGGAGTCACTAAAATTTTGTGGCAGCCAAGTGCCGCCAAAAGCGCTAAATGACTTGGAGTGATGGCGCTATTTTTTTTGAGAAGTGTTTTCCCTATTCGAACATCCTCTCCACAAAATCGAATATTTTCGTGAGGCGCAAGTTCCTTTAAAAGAGAAACGTGGCCATTCGCTCGCTCCACATACTCCTGCATTGCCACAGCTTGCGTTCTATTTGGCACAGGAGCGCCTGTAAAAATCCGAACGGCGTGGCCTGATTTTAAAGAACCCTTAAAGCATTCTCCAGCACGAATTTCTCCTGTAACTTTAAATTTTATTTGTTTCTGATTTACTTTTTGTGAGATTCCTGAGACGGCATAACCATCCACAGCTGAATTATTAAAACTTGGAAATGGTTCGGGCGCCACAATATCTTCACTCAAAACAAGCCCCAAACTTTCGCGAAGCAAAACACGCTTGGGCGCAAGCGGCTGCGCCTGACTTAAAATTTTCTGAAGTGCTTCTTTATGCGTGAGCATGTTCCCTTTGGCACAAACTCCAGACACTGGAGCCATCTGCGAAATATTCCTTCTTCCAAATTGGAACTCGGTGTTTTATCTCCTCAATTAAATAACGGGATGCTTGGTATCCTTCGTCCCGGTGAGCGCTTGAAACGTGAATTGCCACTGCAATTTCACCCAACCCAACGCGTCCCAGTCGGTGAAGAATTTTGATTTTGGTGAGCGACCACTTTTGAAATGAGCGTTCAATCTCTTCGCGAATCATTTGAATTGCCATTTTTTCATAAGCCTCATACTCTAAATAAATTACTTCTTTTCCTGTGCTTAATCTGCGAACCGTACCAAAGAAAAGAACCTGCGCGCCAGACTCGCACTCCTCACTGGCACAGTAAAATTGATTGGGTTCAATTAATTCTCTTGTTAAATACACGATTAGCCCCCACTCACAGGTGGAAGAATGGCAATCTCATCCTCCGCTGACACAACTGCGCTTTTATCCACATAAGTTCCATTCACTGCAACGAGTGATGAATTAAGAATTTCAGCCAACGCTGGAATTTTTTGACGTATCTCGGACACAACTTCGGCACACGAACATTTGCCGGGTGATTCAATGGTCAAAATACTTTTACCTGCAATTTCTCTGAGCGCTGCAAAAAGCGTCACTTGAATTTGCATCTACCCTCCGACGTGAGACATTTGAAAATCTTGATGTACCATTTTAGTTTCATTTAAAAAATGCTGCTCCGGCCGCGACCACACAACCCCTTCAATTCTTCGCTTAATTTCTTCTTTGGAAACTCCCAATCGAAGAAGCTCCTTCAAATCCAAATCCTCTTTTCCGTGAAGACAGGTTTTGAGCATACCCGTTGCTTTTAATCGAAGACGATTGCACCGCGCGCAAAAAAAATTGGAAATAGGACTGATAAATCCAACCCTGGTCTTGGTACCTTCAACTAAAAAAACCTGAGCGGGAGACGAAAAATAAGAATCAACAGGAACTAGATTGTATTCTTTTTCTATTTCTGCTTGTGCTTTCTCTGTGCTTAAAAACCGCTCGGCCGGATCAAGCTGCACAAGCCCATTAGTAGGCATCAATTCAATAAAGCGAATCTCAATTGATTTTTCAATTGCAAAACGAACCAAATCTAAAATTTCATTTTGATTGATTCCCCTCATTAAAACCGTATTGAGTTTTACAGGTTTAAGCCCCACATTCAGTGCGCAATCAATACCGTCCAGCACCTCGTAAAGTTTGTCCTGCTTGGCAATTTCCTGAAAACGGTTCCGATTAAGCGTGTCCAAACTGACATTAATCCGGTCAAGGCCGGCTGTTTTTAACTCGCGAGCGTCGCGCATCAAAAAAACGCCGTTTGTGGACAAAGCGAGTTCAGAGATTTCTGGAATTCTTCGAATCTTAGAAATGAGCTGAGCAATGTCCTTACGCACAAGCGGCTCGCCTCCTGTAAAGCGCACTTTCCTGATTCCAAGTTCTGCAAAACAAGTCACAAGCGTCACAATCTCGTCATAGGTCAGGAGATTATCCCAAGCTTCAAAACCGGCGCCATGCGACGGCATGCAATAAAGGCATTTGAGATTACACCGGTCGATGACGGATATTCTTAAATAAGTTAATTCCCTGCCATATTGATCAATCACAATGCTTGCTTTCCTAATTTAAAACAATTTGAAAAAATCCACCCCTTCTGAACCACTCTGAGAGCAATCAGAGCCGTTAAGCTGGTAAGGCCAAAAATGATAAAACCAATCCCATAAGACCCTGCTGTTTGTTTAAACAGCCCTAAAAAAGTCGGCAGAAAAAATCCTCCAAGCCCGCCAGCTGCTCCGACAATGCCCGTCATCACGCCAATCTCTTTCTGGAATCTCAAAGGAACCAGTTGAAAAACCGCTCCACTCCCCATCCCAAGGCAGGCCATCGTAAGAAAGAACAGAAGAACAGTAAGAACAAATGAAGGAAGGCTTCCAATAGCCAACATCAAAGTGGAAACTAGGCCCAATTGGAGCGACAGTATTCTCGCGCCTCCAAAGCGGTCGGACAAATAACCGCCAACCGGTCTTAAAAAACTCCCGGCAAAAACGCACAGGGCGGTAATGTTTCCAGCCATCACTTTGGTCAAGCCATATTGGTCGTAAAAGAAAATCCCGAGGAAACTGGCAAGCCCGACGAATCCACCAAAGGTAATGCCGTAAAACAGACAGAACCAAAAGGTGTCACGCTCTTTAAGAATCAAAAAATAATCCTGAAGCTTCTTAGGGGCTGGCTGAGCCGGACTTTCTTTTGCCAAAACCATAAAAATAAGAAACGTCACTGCTACCGGAATAAGCGCCAAGCCAAACACATTTCTCCATCCAAAATGCTCTGCAAGAGAAGGTGCAAACAGTGAGGCCAAGGCAGTTCCGCCATTTCCTGCGCCGACAATGCCCAAGGCAGTTCCCTGATGTTTAGGCGGGTACCAGCGGCTCGTAAGAGGAAGTGCAACTGCGAAACCTCCCCCTGCAATACCAAGCAGAAACGCAAACAAAAGTAACGTTTGAACTTGAGACCCAAACAACCAAATCCCACAAAGTGGAATAAAAACAATGAATTGTCCAATTAACCCTGTTTTTTTAGGCCCGAGATGGTCGACCAAAAACCCGAGCGGGATGCGGACCAAAGAACCTCCCAGAATTGGAACCGCTACCAAGAAACCTTTCTGAGCTGCTGACAGACCAAAATCCTTTGAAATGTAAACACCCAGCACACCCACAAGTATCCAAACCATGACACTAACGGCAAAATAAATAAAGGAAGCTAAAAGCGTAGGTGGATGACCACTTTTAAAAAAGTCTTTCATCATAAATACTCCATTATTTTTTTAAAAAATAGATTCAACATCTTGAGTTCTACGCTTTTGAATCTAATTTAACGATTCGCACCGCGGCCTGTTTGTAATTTGGTTCGCGCGAATACGGGTCGCAACTGCTGACTGTCAAATTATTGGCATTGGCTTCTGCATAATGAAATGGAATAAAAATTTGCCCGGGAGCAACTGTCTCAGTCACACGAAGGACCACGCGCTCAATCGATTTGCGGCGGGACAAAACCTGAACATAATCACCTTGTTCCAGTTTGAGTTTTTTTGCGTCACGGGGATTCATCTCGAGCCATGCCTCTGGCGACAAACGATTCAAAAGAGGAATCTGTCCTGTTTTGGTGCGGGTATGCCAGTGCTCCACCGTGCGGCCTGTGTTAAGCATAAATGGGTATTCTTCGTCCGGAATTTCAGGCGGCGGATTATTTTCAACCGCCCACAACTTCGCGCGGCCATCATCTGTTTGAAAAATGCCGTCCTGATAAAGCGGCACGCTTTCCTTTAAAGAGCGTTTGCTGTCTGTGCCAAATGGCCACTGAATTCCACCATGCTGTTCAATGAGTTCATAAGTCATCCCTGAATAGTCACAGAGTCTGTTCCGCGACACATTCTTCCACTCGTTAAAGGCATGTTCTGGTTTTGTCCAATCTGGAAATAGGTGGTCATAAACTCCGAGCTGCTTTGCAATCATCAGAAAAATTTCAAAATCAGATTTTGCTTCTCCGGGCGGTGGAACCGCTGCATTCACCTTGCTCACCCGGCGCTCAGAATTGGTGTACGTTCCTTCCTTCTCCCCCCAAACAGCAGCAGGAAGCACAAGGTCGGCAATTTCACTAGTCGGAATGGGGTGATACCCATCTTGCACCACAAAAAAATCAAGCCGGCTTAACACATCGCGAAGAAAGCCTTGATTTGGAAAAGAAACAAGCGGATTCGTTGCAATCACCCACAGTGCTTTAATTTTCCCCCGCAAAATGCCTTCGATGATGTCCGGGTAAGCCAGCCCGCGCACCTTTGGGATGACGTCTTCTTCCACACCCCACAAAGCAGCAAGCTCAGAGCGGTGACCTGCATTTTCAAATTTCCGGTAACCCGGAAGACTTGAGGCAAATCCAGCTTCTCTTGTACCCATTGCATTGCATTGACCTGTGATTGAAAAGGGTGAAGCGCCGGTGCGGCCGACATTGCCCGTAATTAGTGCAAGCGTACAAATCGCGTTTACCGTTTCCGTTCCCTGAGTGCTGTGATTGACTCCCATCGTCCATCCAATAAACGGTGCTTTAGCGGTTGCATACAAAAATGCGGTTTTTCGGATTTGGTCGGTGCTGAGGCCGGTGACTTCACTCACATGTTCAGGTGTAAATTTCTCTAGGTGCGCGCGCAATTCTTCAAATCCGTTTGTGTGCGCATTAATGTATTCGTGATTCGCCTTTCCTGCTTTGATAATGAGATGCATCATGCCATTCAGCAATGCGATGTCGCTTCTGGGTTTAACAGGAAGATAAAAATCTGCCATCATTGCAGTTTTGGTGACGCGCGGGTCGGCAACAATTAAAGTCTTGTGAAGATTTTTTTCGAGTCGGTAACATAAAATTGGATGATTG
>JAHFHD010000140.1 GCA_023247075.1 Candidatus Omnitrophota bacterium
AATATCATTAACATTTTAAATCCACAGCGTGTCATGCTTGGTGGCGGGGTAATGGAAAACCCACGTCATTTTTGGAACTTTATGATGGAACGCATTAAGCGCGAGGCTTGGCCATCTGCACTTAAAAAATGTAAAATCATGAGGTCTCAATTGGGGGGCATGGTTGGTGATTTAGGTGCATTCGCCGTTGTGTTGGAGTCATACAGAAAAAATATCTCGCGCTCGCCCCACATAAAGCGTGGGACTATTACTAACCTTGATTAATGTAAAGAAATAATAAAGTTGTTAGCGCTCGTAGCTCAATCGGATAGAGCATCAGTCTTCGGAACTGAGGGTTGCGTGTTCAAGTCACGCCGAGCGCATTTTTTTATATTCTAGCTCAATCGGACAGCGAAGCAGCACTCGGGCGGCCAAAAGCCGGAGTGGTGTAGAGCATCAGTCTTCAGAAGGGCGCATCCCACTTACAGCAGTTCTTTTTTACTCACCCTCACCTTACCCTCTCCCTTAAGAAAAGGGAGAGGGTAAGGTGAGGGTTTACCACTGAATCGGAACTGCCTTTATTGGGATGCACCCCTTCGGAACTGAGGGTTACAGGTTTTCCTAGCTCCTTCGGGTCGGGACTCCGCATCCGGCTTATGCCGGATGTTAAGGGTAAATCACGCCGAGCGCATTTTTTTAATCACTTCTTATTTGTTGGTTTCTTTTAACGCAGGGGGCAGTCCCCTGTATTCTGCGTTTTCCATAATATTCTTGTCATCCCCGCATGCTTTTACACTTGGCCCATGCGCGGAGCACTTTTCGGGAAGAACTTGAGGTTCTTCTCCGAAAGTGGCGGGGATCCAGGATTAGTGGATTCCCGCTTCGCGCTTTTGCGCACTCGTAAGACGTGTCGCGGGAATGACACAGCGGCAAAGTACACAATTTTGTTGCGCGATCTTACTATATCGCTTTGCAGGCCGCAAAAAGCTCACTATCAAATATAATCATATATAATCTTATATAGTTGAATATATAAGATTAGGAGCGTATGAAATGGCATTGCAAAAATTCGATGCAAGATTTGACCACTTACCTAATTCCGTTTGGACCGAAATTACTCAAATTGATGAATTGAAAGCAACACACCGGTACCCCTTCCAAAAGAACACGGTTAAAATGAACCAAAGCGGAAGGGGCTAAGAGGATGTTATGAAAATCATGTGCATTTCAGATACTCATGAAAAACATAAGCAATTAGATTTGCCTGAAGGCGATGTCTTGATTCATGGCGGGGATTTCACTTGGGCAGGCAAAGAAAAACCAACTCTGGATTTTCTTGATTGGCTTGAGTCGCAGCCCTTCAAACACAAGATTTTTGTTTCGGGGAATCACGACTTCTATTTTGAACAAGGCAGAAACTTAAGCAGACTCAAAGGACGCAACATTCACTACCTGATGAACAGTGAAGTTGTGCTGGATAAGCGTGTGAAAGTTTGGGGTAGCCCGTTCACGCCAGAATTCATGAATTGGGCTTTTATGGGAACGCCCGCAACCTTGAAACCGGTTTGGGATAAAATTCCGAGCTCTTTGGATATTCTGATTACTCACGGCCCGCCATTTCAGATTCTGGATAGAAACATGGAAGGCTTCAGTGTGGGGTGTCCGCTTCTTCTGGAAAAAGTCATGACCGTAAAACCCAAGTACCATATTTTCGGGCATATCCATGAAGGCTATGGCATGCGTGAGAAAGGTGGCGTTACCTTCGTAAATGCTTCTGTTTGCAACGCTGATTACGATTTGGTCAATCAGCCTGTGGTTATCGAGATATAAGCGGCGTTCAGGATAGTTTTGCGTTATCTATAAAACTATCGTAAAAACGCATGGGACTGTCCCCTACGTTTTTCCTGTAATTTCTACCGTCATTTACTTTAAAGCGTTGCAGGAGTAAAATCTTGCAACGCTTTTTTATTTTTTATGAACCTGTCCCATGGGGAAATGGTGCTGTAATACTGATGACACCTATCGTCAAAAGCAATTTGTGTCGGCAGTGCTGACACAAATCAGCTGGACCAATCATTTGATGATTTTGTCGAAGACAAAAACAGATGAAGAAAAAACATTTTATATCCGGCTGTCCGTTCAAGAAAATTGGAGAAAAATTCTATGAAAAAAGAACAATCAATGATTTTGTTTCACCAAAATACAGTTCGCCGCCATTGGGACGAAGACAAAGAACTTTGGTATTTTTCAATTGTGGATGTGGTGCAATCTTTAACGGATCAGTCGAATTTTCAAACAGCTCGAAAATACTGGAATAAATTAAAAGAAAGACTAAAAAACGAGGGCAGTCAGTCGGTGACAAATTGTCACCAACTAAAAATGCAGGCCGCTGACGGTAAATTGTACCTAACCGATGCAGCTGACACTGAAACGCTTCTGCGCCTTATCCAATCTATTCCCTCGCCCAAAGCAGAACCCTTTAAACTGTGGCTCGCCAAAGTCGGCTATGAACGTATCGAAGAGACTGAAGACCCTGAGCTTGCGATGGAGCGAGCCATGAAGACTTATCTCAAAAAGGGGTATTCAAAAGAATGGATTAATCAACGGCTTAAAAGCATCGAGGTCCGTAAAGAACTGACTGACGAGTGGAAAGAGCGCGGGATGAAAGAAGGTGCCGAATATGCGATTTTGACCGATGAAATCACCAAAGCTTGGGCTGGGAGAAGTGTTAAAGACTACAAAAAGTTTAAAAACCTAAAGAAACAAAACTTGCGTGACAATATGACCAATCTTGAGCTCGTGCTCAATATGCTTGCTGAGGCGTCCACCACCGAAATTTCAAAAAAGAAACAACCCGCCGGTTTGCCGGCTAATCAACAAGTCGCGCGCGAAGGCGGCCATGTCGCAGGAAAAGCGCGCGCTGAAATTGAAAAACAAACTGGGGAAAGCGTGATTACGAACACGCGCACTCATCGCGCGCTTCCTGATAAAAGACTCAGACAAATATCCGAAAAAAAGAAATAAAATATAGTAAACGCGGGGGACAGCTCCCTGCGTTTTGTATTTTTATTTGATTATGCAAATGCTTGGGAAACTCAAAAAAGCAGGAATTCTAAAGACCGTTAGAGAAGGAAGTGGAAGACGCGCTCAAGTTTTAACGATGCCTGAACTTATTAACCTGTGTGAAGGAAGAAAAGTTATTTGATGCTAAATTTTTAAAACCGACTTCTGCAACAGACCCAAGGGGAAATGGTACTGTAATTCTGTAATTTCTACCGCCATTTACTTTAAAGCGTTGCAGGAGCAAAATCTTGCAACGCTTTTTTATTTTTTATGAAGCTGTCCCAAGGGGAAATGGTACTGTAAATAAATTTGGTATAATTGGCGATATTGGACGATATCGGTAAACCTGTCTTCGCGTACTTTGAAACTGAGATTAGCCATTTTTTTAGAAAGAGTTGAACTTGTCAAAGCCAAATAATACGGTTCATCTTCACCGGGTGCTTCGCACATCACCTGAGAAACTCTACCGCGCTTTTCTTGATCCTGATGCAATGGTCAAATGGATTCCGCCGCATGGTTTCACTGCTAAAATCCATCAAATGGACGCGCGCGTGGGCGGTGGATATCAAATGTCTTTTACGAACTTTGGCACGGGTAAAAGCCATTCATTCGGAGGTAAATATATTGAGCTCACCCCACACACTCGAATCCGATACACCGATAAATTTGATGACCCGAATTTGCCGGGTGAAATGCAGGTGACTATTTCGCTAGGGAAAGTTGCTTGCGGAACTGAGCTATACTCAAGGGAGCCACAAATGATGATTTCATTGGAACACGAAAAGAACCAACAATGTCTCTCCTTGAGTATTAACGATTAATGAGAAAAATATCACGCTTTATGAGTGCTATGGGTATAGAAATCACCCAAGAAGGAATTCCGTCAGCCATTCCGGTTGAATTTTGCTACCTTGGTTGGCAAGAGTCCTTAACACTTCTAGCAAACTTAGTTGAGCCCGAAATCCCAGACAACGTTTAAGGCAAAAAAATTCCCCTGAGAGAACACTTTGGAATAGCGATGTCGACATCCCTTCAAGCCTACGCCGAACTGAAACGCCGAGTCAGGCAAACACTAATGACCGGCCAGAAAAAAATCGAGCGGGTTAAAGTTCAAACCTACTGGGAAACCGGAAGGCTGATTCACCTGCACACTCTTGCCAACAAACACCGTCAAGACTACGGTCAAAAAGTGTTGATTCGGCTTGGGGAAGATTTAGAAATTAGTGAAACAATTCTCAGGCGCACCTGCCAATTTTACAAGGCATTCCCAATTCATGCCGCGCGGCATGAATTGTCCTGGGCCCATTTTCGGGAAATCCTTCCAATTAAGGAAGAGAAAACCCGCCTTCAATTTCTCGCCCAGGCAGAAGAGGACAATTGGACTTCGCGCGAGCTTCGTCAGAAAGTTCAATCGGAACTGAAGTCTGAAGTGAGTGAGTCGAAAAATTTGGTTTCGCTCAAGCCGCTCAAAACCAAACTCGGAACGCTTTACACGTACCGCTTAAGCAAAAGCATTTCCGGAGAAACAAAAATTGATTTGGGATTTAGTATTTACCGAAGCGGCAGTGCATCCTTTGCAAACAGAAAACCGGACGGCATTGTGGAATCAAGAAAAAATAAAACCGGCCACTATTCGGCGGTTTCTTCAAAGCGGGGAAGCGAAGCGCTTTTTACGTATCGGGCGGTGGTAGAGCGCGTCATTGACGGCGACACACTGTTTGCTGAAATTGATTTGGGTTTTGAAACGTTTACCCGCCAATACCTTCGTCTGCGCGCAGTCAATGCTCCGGAAATGGATGCAGGGGGAGCCAAAGCTAAAGAATTTGTCGCGTCACTTTTAAAAAATGTCCCGTTTATTTTCCTGACCAGCACGCATAGTGACAAGTATGACCGCTATTTGGCTGATATTTTTATTCCAGGGAAAACTTTTTTAGCCGATTGGCAAAAGGGGGAAGCGCAGCTTAAAACATCCTCAGACCTTTTGCATTTGAATGCAGAACTTCTCACAAAGAACTTAGCCGTGCGCATGTAAGAGCATTCGCGACTATTTCTCATGAATAAAAGGACGCAGCCCGTGAAATTTAAAACCGAATGACAATGTATGGCGTAACGTTTAGCTCTCTGAAGTTTCCATTGGTTGTCATCCTGAGCCCTTCGCTTGTCATCCTGAACGACACGTCTTGCGAGTGCGCAAAAGCGCGAGTGAAGGATCTAGCGCTCAGGGTAAACTCC
>JAHFHD010000060.1 GCA_023247075.1 Candidatus Omnitrophota bacterium
GAGCGTAAAACAGCGGCGATTCTACTTGGAATACTCGCATTTTTTTTAACGCAGCCGGTTATTTTTTTTCTGCCTCACGGTTTTCTAGACGAAATGGATTTTTGGATTGGCACCATCGGCCTCGTGGTATTTGCGATTATTGAAGTAATTTTGTTTGTGTGGGTTTATGGCTCCAAAAAAGCCTGGAGGGAAATCTGCACAGGCCGGGATTTTAAACTGTCTCGGATTTTTTATTACATCATTACTTATGTGACGCCACTTTATTTATTTGTGCTGTTTGGATTTTGGCTTTGGCAGGACGGCATCAATGTGCTGCTGATGCGCAGTGTTCCTCATGAAAATCACATTTACATTTGGTCTGCCCGGTTTTTACTTATGGGAATTCTACTTTTCACGGTTTTTCTGGTCCGAATTGCGTGGCAGAGGAAACACACCAAAGAAGGAAAGCCCGCGCGATGAATGTCTCAGGCTGGATTTTCATGGTGACAAGCTGGGCCGTAATTTTGGCACTCACCCTATTTTCATATTGGGCCATTCTCACGAAGAAAAAGTCGTAAAGCAGCCTACGTCCCCCCAAGTTTTACTTTTCAAGACACTTAAGAATCTCTCTTCCGACGTATTCCCCTCAATCTGGCAGCTCTTCAAGCAACAGGGTACACTTTACTAAGTAGGAGTGACTAGCCGGTCGCTCCAGTAATTTAATAAAAATAACACCTTGCAAGTACTATGAGCCTAGTTGATCAAAAGCAAACACCGCCTGTCAGGGTAATCAAAATGCCGACCCCGCTTGTGGGCGGAATAATTTTTCTATGCGCTGCGCCTTTTATTTTAAATCTGTTTGGGATTCATTTTGGTTCTGAACTGCGCTCACTTGATCTCAGCCAGGCAGCATCTCTCAATTCACCTGAAACCGAACGCCTCATGTTTCAAGCATTGTCAGGCGCGTTTCACCACACTTTGTTTGGATGGAGTGCTTTTTTCGCCGCAATTTTTACAGTTATTCTCGCGTTTACTTATTATGGCGCTACGCGCGAGATTACAACGCCAATTATTGCAATTGCTCTCCTTTGCTCGGGGTGTATGGATGCATTTCAAACGCTTGCAGCCAATCACCTGATTTCAGTTGCTGGAGACCTTCGCAATCTCATCCCCTTTGCCTGGGCAATCAGCCAACTTTTTAACGCTTTAATTTTAATTGGGGGCGTGAGCCTGTTTCTGTCCGGACGAAAATTTCTTGCTCTGGAAGGTGAGACGGGCGGCTTGGCGTTTGTCTCAATTGCAAGCGGCGCGTTTGGAATTATTGCTTATTTGGCCATTCATATTTGCGCGACCAGCGAGCGGCTTCCCGAAACACAATTTACGGGTTCCTGGATTACACGGCCCTGGGACATTGCTCCGCTCATTCTTTATTTTTTTGCAGGTTTGATTTTGCTTCCCCGCTTTTACAAAAAACACCCAAGCGTTTTTTCTTACGCGCTTATTGTCAGTATGATTCCTCAAGTTGTCACGCAAATTCACATGGCCTTCGGCTCCTCTGCGCTTTATGACAACAATTTCAACATTGCTAATTTTCTAAAAATCGTTTCTTACCTCGTGCCAATGGCCGGTCTTATTTTAGATTATGTGCGGATTTACGCGGAAGCGGGACAAAGGGCGAGCTCACTTGAGGCCGCTATTTCTGCGCTTGAAAAAAATAAAGCAGCGGCTGAAACTAGTAAAGCCCAGGCAGAACAGGTGCTTCGGCAAACTCAAGCAGGACGTGAAGAGCTTAAGAAAGCCAATCAGGAAATGCGGCGAATTAATCGGGCCGCAATCGGCCGGGAAGAGCGAATGGTGGAGCTCAAAAAAACAATCAACCAGCTCTCAAAAGAATTGAACAAACCAGCTCCCTTTGAATCGCTGGACGGTGAACATGAAGAACCGGACTCGAAACAATAAGCAAAAGGCGGGTTTGTCCTATTGCGGAGTCCCGCTCCCGCAGGGAGAATCCGCCCCCACATCTCCGAAAACACAATCTGCAAAAAATTGTACTTGGTGAGCCATGAGTCTAAGCCGCCATCCGCTTGTCATCATTACAGTTTTGGTGGGCATTTCTGTTTCAATGGGCGGAGCGATTCTGGAATATCATAGGGTTTCAAAAGTCGAACAGGTCAAATTTGTTCAGCAAGCTCAGGAATGTTTGAAGTTGATTGGCAAAACACTCGACACCCACCTCAATTTTCTCGAATCCGTCCGGGATTTTTACGGAGCCACTCAATTTGTCAGTCGCAAAGAATTTCGTGTTTTCGTAGGCCGATTTCTAAGGGAACATTCCGCACCGCGCGCCCTTGCCTGGATTCCCCGCGTTCCTGAAAATGAGCGTGAGACTTTTGAAGTAATGGGGAAAGCAGAAACAAATTCCGATTTTTATTTTAAGGAGCGGAGCCCTGAAGGAGAATGGACAAGCGCCGAATCGCGAAGCGAGTACTTTCCGGTCTATTATTTAGAGGAGAATGAGAAAAATACGCTTGAGCCGGGGTTTGATTTTGGGTCATCAGAAACTGAACTTGAAGCACTTAACCGGGCCCGCATTTCAGGCCACTCGGTTGCGACGGAACCCGCCAAAGCGGGTGAGTCTAAGAATGGAAAAACATTTGTGGTGCTCGACCCCATTTACAAAAATAGCGCGCCCATTGCAACTCCTACTGACCGCTGGGGAAATTTAAGCGGACTTGCGGTCGGCGTTTTTAATCTGGATGACTTAGTGGAAAGTTCTCTTGGCATTTTGCGAAATGCTCAAATTGATACCGCCATTTTTGAAACTCGCAGCGGTTCTGAAGCCGCACTTATTTATTTCAGGGATTCTGGTCCAAAACCTCAAGGGCAACCAATTACATTAGCGGTTCCAACGCTCGCCAAAGCTACTTCTCAATTTCACGTCTCAGACCAATTTGAAGTAGGCAGACGCACTTGGACAATTGTGTGCCTTCCTCATGGATTGCGGTGGTTTAGCGGCCTGCGCCGTTTCCCATTTCACATTTTCTTCGCAGGGGCCGCTTTTACATTAATCATTGCAGGGTATTTGTTGACTGTTTTGCGCAGAACCGAAGAAATTGAAAAACTCGTGAGTGCCCGCACGGCAGAACTAATGGGGGCGAAGCAACAACTTGAAAAAGAAAACGGAAAACGCAAGCGCGTTCAAAAACTGCTTGAATTACAAGCAAGAGCACTTCAAAGCCAGAGAACCGCGGCACTCAATATGATGGAAGATGCTCAGGAAGCAAAGTCAAAATCTGAGCAGGCGGAACAAAGACTCAGCACACAAGCAGAAGAACTTTTGCGCTCCAATCGCGACCTTGAACAATTTGCCTACGTGGCCTCCCACGATCTTCAGGAGCCACTCAGAACCGTTGTGAGCTTTGCAACGCTCCTTGAGAAAAGAAATTCAGACCGCTTAAACGGCGATTCAAAGGAGTATCTTCAATTTATGGTCAGCGGCGCACTCAGAATGCAAAGCCTGATTCAGGATTTGCTTGCCTATTCAAAGGTTGCGCGCGGCGAACTTCATAAAGAGCCAATCGATTTACGCGAAATTGTTAAAACAGTTCTCAAAAATTTGGATGCGGCGGTCAAAGAAAGCGGCTGCCAGGTCCGTGTTGACCCGCTTCCCACTCTTCAGGTGAACCGGGGGCAAATGCAGCAGCTCTTTCAGAACTTGATTAGCAATGCAATTAAATATCGCGCACACAATCCTCCCGCCGTTCGGATTTCTTCAATCCGCTCAAGAGAGGGGTTCCTCATTACGGTTGAAGACAACGGGCTTGGAATTGAAGCCAAACATTTTGAGCGGGTATTCATCATTTTCCAGCGACTTCACACAGACTCAGACAACAAAGGCACCGGAATTGGCCTAGCGGTTTGTAAAAAAATTGTCGAGCGGCACGGCGGAAAAATTTGGGTCGAATCAGAACCTGGAAAAGGAAGCCGCTTTCGGTTTATTCTGCCTCCTCCCTCCGCCCTGGATCAAGCCGCCTGAAGAATTTTTAGTAAAGGGCGGGTTTTAAACCCGCCCCCACATCTCCAAAAATACAATCTGCAAAAAATTGTAGGGGCAGGTTCGAAACCTGCCCATGTCTGAGATTAAACAGCGGGTTACTCAAAAAAATTGTAGAACTCAAGGAACTATATTTTGAGGCTGGTTTTCATTCGCAAGACCGCCGGTGACAACAGATTCTTCTTCACGCTGCGGTTTCGATAGGTCACTCACTTTAAATAACTCACCCAAATTTTCAAGCAGTGTCTGCCACTCACTCATCTGTTCATCTGTCAGGGCACCTTCTTTTTTCAGGCTCTGAAGTGTCTCAAGAAGATTTTTAACGGCGCGTGCAGAGGCTCGATTTTTTTGATTCTGGTGTCTGGGTTGATTCACCCACTCTTCTGACAGCTCGGCTTCTGCGCCTGAGCTTTTTTTCAATTTGTTTAGTTTGTTTTTTGCGCTTGAGAAAATCACGATTTCAGGAGCCTGTTCGTTGTCAAACTCAGCCCGCGCGCCAGAGATTCTCGCCCGGTCAGTTGTTTCAAGGCGAATCACATTAAGCGATTGAATGAATTTCAACACTTCGCGCGCTTGTTTCCTAGTCTCCTGGGGCTTTTGCGCCGCACGAAACTTATTTATGTCATTCTCCGATTGTTTGAGTAAGTCACGGATTGTTTGTTTAGATTTTTCAATTAATTGCACAAACTTTAATGGCTTCGAAATGGCAATGGTCAATGCTTTTTTTCGGAGTATTGGGACGGGCAATTGTTCAAGTCGAGAGACGGTTTCCACACTTAAAATATCTACTCTGTATTTTTCTAAGTTTTCGAGAGAAGCTTCAGCTTTTTCAATGTTTGCATTACCCAAATTGCTAATGCGCGTCTCCTCCGATTGGAAAAATGTGACGACCTGGCGCTGAACGCTTTTAGGCTGGCTGGTGTCAATTTCAGTCAAAATCACACCAATTTTTTCCTGAGTAGACTCTTCAACTCCTTCACGAGCGGCTATTTCCTTGAGCTTTTCCCCGACGGCATCCAAATCGCTTATTTGCGCAAGAATCGCTTGCTTTTCATTGCGAAGCTGATCAAGCGTATTTGCCAACACCGTTTCAAGTTCAAGCAACTTGCTTTTCGCAGCTTCGATTTGCGGGTCTATTTTTCTCAAAAGCTCTGCTTGAAGCGCCTCAACCGTCACCTGTTTGAGAATCGCGTTCCCGGCAGCATCAAAGTTCACCGCATACAGCACGCCGCCTAGTTTGACTTTATTTTCAGTTGGATATTGACTGAGCACCACCACCTCGCCTGTCAATTGTTGTGCCGTCTTGAGTTTTCCGTTCACTTGTGTCGTGACCGTTTTCAATGCTTGGTTTGAGAAGCTGATTTCAAGCCCCTTCTGTATTTGCGAACCAGAAAAATACAGCGGTTTAACAGTAATTTGATACCCATTCACCGTTTGAGACGGTTTCATTGCGATGTCATCTGATTCATTTGAAAATAAGTCTGCCGCGTGACGGACCAAATAATACAGGTTATTTGAAAAATAAACCGGTTCTGGAACAAACTCACCGGACCCATTTTTTCGAAAATCAACCGTTGCGGTCAGAGTGCTTAAGTTCGAGTCTGCAAAATAGTCCACTCGTTTTGAGAGCGCAGCCGAATCGAGTTTCGCGTAGTCAGCGGCCGAACGAAGCGCATCATAAATCGCGCGGTCTGAAAGGACGGTACTGACCGTCATTTTCGTTTTGTGAACGCTGTCTGAGGCAACATAAGACACATTCATTCGAAACCTTTGCTCTTCAAGCCCCTCGATTGTCAGATGAATTTTCTCGTTGCCTTTCTGGTCGTATTGAAAGAAATCTTTTTTGACATAAGTTGAAGAATTGGGTTGACCAAGCATTTTGTCTGAAATCATTCTTGACTCAAGCAGTAGTTTCCCATTCACTTTGGTGTAGGTTTGAACCTCTTTATATTGGTCGCGGTTTGCGCCAGAGCCGGATTGAATGATTTCGGTCTGTGTCGCAAGCTCCCCTGATTTAAAAGTCATTGTGGTCTCACCTTGTCTTGAAGACGCGCCTGAGATAATTTGCGTGAGTATTTTTAGAGACTTAAGCGAGAATTGCCCCGCTTCCTCACGAAAAGAAAGAGTCAATTCTTCTTTGGTTTGAGAAGTGTTTTGAATGGTCACTACCACTTTGCCCTGGACAAAATCAAAATTACTTTTATATTTTTTTTGATTCCAAGTCACAGTCGCTGACCCGTTTGCGTTTACCACTACACTCAAATCTGTTTTTCCATTTGGTGTAGTCGCCACGGCAGTTTTAAATCCGGTAAACGGAGTCGCCGGTTTAAGCGGCGGGGCCATTTCTTCTTCAAGCATTTTTTGCAGCTGCCCTCCCGCATCAGTATGGATGGTCAATCCATTATTGACCGGTTGCTGCCCGGCATTTGACAAAGCGGGTACAACTGGCACAAGCCGCTGAGAACTGTCAGGGGCAATTGTTTGATTTGCGAGTCCGGATGAATTGACAGCGACGAGAAAAGATAAAATGAAAACACCCGCGCGAAGCAAGCGGCTATTGGTTTCGCAAACCAAATTGCACCCCAAATATCTTTTTTGGGTTGCAATTTGATTTCTATTTATTGACTTTTTTTCGTGATTCATTTTTAAATCCTTTCAAATGAGAAATGGGGCTCGTTACTAGAAACCTAGCATTTATTTTTTAAAATTCAAGACCGCCAGAAGAAAATGAACTTCATATATTCTTAAAGAAAGACGAGACAAGAATTTTCAGATAAAAACAAGCGCCCTAAATTTAATTGGAATCGCAGCCGAGGCTCTAAATAAACTCCTTAAGAAAGTGTTTAAGCACTTTCCCCCTTCGCCCCCACCGGGGGAGAGGAACGGGGTGAGGGCTTGCCACTAAATCGGAACCGTTTTTTTGGATGCGCTCTGTCAGAACAAACTCATTGATTTTTCGGAGCCTTTCGTTAAAATTGAATCTGAAAATGCACACAACTTTGAAACGGAGGATTCAAAATTTATGAAGCGATTTTTAGCAGTCTTATTCAGCTTTTTTCTCTTAACCCCGCCTGTTTTTGCTGCGCATTATGTGATTGATTCAGACCACTCAACCGTTTCATTTAAAGTCAAGCACCTGCTTTCAAATGTGCAAGGAGTATTCAAAACTTTTGAAGGCGAATTTGATTATGACCCTGAGCATCCAGAGAGTTGGAAGACAAACGCTGTCATTCAAGCCGCCAGCATTGACACGAATGTGCCTCAAAGGGACAAGCATTTAAAGTCCGCCGATTTTTTTGATGCAGAGAAGTTTCCTGTCGTCACCTTTCAAAGTGCCGAAGTAACAAGTGTTACGCCAACCTCAGCAAAGTTAAAAGGAACGCTCACACTTCACGGCGTCGAGAAACCAATTGAACTTGATTTGCAAATTCTGGGTGCCGCAACTGATCCATGGGGGAATACGCTCGCGAGTTTTAGTGCATCCACTACCATTAACCGAAAAGATTTTGGGCTTAGTTGGAATCAGGTTTTGGAAACAGGGCAGCTTTTGGTCGGAGAAGACGTGGTCATAGTTTTAGACGTTGCCGGGATGTTGAAAACGCAATAGAACAACAAGGAGGAGTTCGTGGAAGCAAAAAAAATAAGCAAAAAGAAAATGTTGGTTGCGGCATCCGTTGCCGGACTGCTTGCAATGTCTGGCGCCGCTTTTTCTCAATCCGCAAATGCTCACGCAGCTGATGTTTCGTGTTATGGCGTGAATGCGTGCAAGGGCATTGGCGATTGCGGCGGCAAGGGAAACGGCTGCGCTGGTAAAAACGCGTGCAAGGGTCAGGGCTGGGTGAATTTTCCAACCAAAGATCTTTGCGCCAAAGTTGGCGGAACTCTTACCGCTAAGTAATTGCTACCACAGATGAATTCAGAGTCCTGGCCCCGTTTAGGTTGTGGGGCCGGGCTCAGAACCCCGCATTTTTCTTCAATTTTGAGCGACTCTCCAAAAATCGGGTGGTTTGAAGCAATTTCAGAAAATTTTATGGACAGCGGTGGAAAGCCGCTTTACACCCTTGAGAAAATTGGGGAGTATTACCCGATTGCGCTTCACGGCACAGCGCTTTCAATCGGTTCAACAGATGATTTGAATTTAGAATATCTTGCGCGCTTGAAGCGTCTCGCCAATCGAATCAAACCAGTTATTATTTCAGACCATTTGTGTTGGTCGGGCGCGCAGGGCGAGCACCTTCACGATCTTTTGCCGCTTCCATTTACCGAAGAAACAGTTGATTACGTTTCCAGCCGTGCGAGCCAAGTCCAAGATTTTTTGGGCAGGAAAATCCTTCTTGAAAACATTTCTTCCTACGTAACGTACTGCCACTCAGAAATGCCCGAATGGCAATTTTTAAATGAAGTGTCCCGTAAATCAGGCTGTGGAATTTTGCTTGACCTAAACAATGTGTACGTCAACTCAGTCAATCACGGATTCGACCCGTTTGATTACCTGAAAGGTATTCCGAGTGAATCAATCGGACAGTTTCACCTTGGCGGGCATACCAATATGGGAGATTTTCTTTTCGACACACACAGCGCGCCGGTTTTGGACAAAGTGTGGGATTTGTACCGCTTTGCACTCAGGCTTTTTGGACCTGTCCCAACTTTGATTGAATGGGATGAACACATTCCACCCTTTGAGCGATTAATGGAGGAAGTGAAGAAAGCGCAGGTGATTCAGGTGATTATGGAGAAGGAAAAATTAGAACAAGTTGTAGGGGCGGGTTTTAAACCCGCCCCTGTGATTGTCAATCGCACACCGACACACCTCGCACCCATTTCTCTAACAACCGCGCAGGCCACGTTACGAACAAAAATTTCACCGCTTGCCCAAGCCGATTTAAAAGATGTAGAGAACAGGCATGCTTGTTCTCTACTATTGAATCCACAAGGAAAAGCAAGTGGGGAAAACCGGCTCCTTGTTTATGCCAACGGTTATTTAGCCAGAATGCGGGAAGCAATGGGCGAGGTCTACGAAGCGTGCCGGCGCGTGCTTGGTGAAGAATCTTTTTCGAATTTGTGTGACGCCTATTCCAAAACCTTCCCTTCAAGCGATTACAATTTAAATTACGCCGGAGTTCATTTTGAAAAATTTCTACTTACACGAATCTGTCATTGCGAGGAGCGCGTATCAAGCGTAGTGACGAAGCAATCCAAAACTGAGATTGCTTCGCCCCTGCTTGAAGCAAGGGCTCGCAATGACGAAGTGCTTGCCCCCTTCCTTGCCGACCTAGCAGCTCTTGAATGGGCTATTTGGAAAGCATTTCACGCATTTCACAAATCTCCGCTTGAGCGCAAAGTATTTGAGTCAATTCAGCCTGAAAATTGGGAGAATTTAAAATTTTCTTTTCAGTCTTCAGTTCAGATTGTGTCAACGTCGTGGCCTGTTTTTACCATTTGGAGTGAGCGCTTAACGGAAATAAAAGCGCATCACACTGCGCCACTATTAAAAACGGAGCATCTGCTTGTGAGCCGGAAAGAAGACCAGGTTTTTTGTGAGCGAATCAGCTCAGAGGAAGCTTTCTTGCTTGGCAAATTATTTGCTCAGAAAAGTTTGGGTGAAGCCTGCGAAGCACTTTCGGAAAATGAAGAAGCTCACGAACTGGCGGTGTCTGAGTGGTTTACGAAATGGATGAACAAGGGATTTATTGTAAATGTATTGTAGTAGCAGGAGCGGGCAGGTCGGCCTCTACGCTTGCGCCGTGCCGTAATAGTCTTTTCCGATTTCTATTTTTTCGCGGCCCGCAGAACGCCGGTGCTGATTGGTGTCGCGCATTGAGTAGGCACAGCCACAGTACTGCTGCTGGTAAAAGCGTTCTTCCTTTGCAATTTCATACATTCTTTGCGAGCCCGAATTTTTTCGCCAGTTGTACGCCCAATAAATAATGCCTGGGAATAAAGAGGCTGCGCGAATCCCGGCCAAAGTGACCTGGTCAAAATCTTTCCACCTTGAAATTCCAAGACAACTTGTGATGACTTTAAAACCGTGCTTGGATGCGTATTCAGCTGTTTTGACAAAACGCATTTCAAAACACATTCCACAACGCTCGCCCCGCTCAGGGTCCCACTCGCGTCCCTTCATTTGTTCAAACCAGCGCTCTGCGTCGTAATCGGCATCAACAAACGGAATTCCCATTTTTTGAGCGTAACGGATATTTTCGTTCTTCCTGATTTCATATTCTTTTTTTGGATGAATATTCGGATTGTAAAAATAAATGGTGAGCCTGATTCCAGCATTATGAATGTCTTCAATGACTGAGCCTGAGCACGGTGCGCAGCAGGAGTGCAGGAGCATTTCCTTTGCACCACCAGGCGGTTCAATCAAAAAACTCTCTCTCATCATTTATATGTTAATCGATAAATCCAAAGCCCGCAAGCAGGAGAAATTTGTAAACTGCTCCTGCGAGCAGAAATTCACGATGTTTAAAAAGATGGAACGATACGGCGCAAAATCAGTTTTTCAAAGTAATTTTTTTGCAAGCCGCCGGATTGCATGTTAGTGTTTTAGTAAATTTACGGTTGAATTTACCAGCTCATTATTTTCAAGGAGGAAGAAAATATGAAACATCAATCAGCGGCTTTTTTATTTCCAGTTGTATTATTGTTAGCCGGCGTGCCAATTGCTTTCGCACAAGAAGGCCAAAATGCGGCGCAGCACATAGAATCTAACCCTGGGTCAGGAAGCGGCAGTGAAGGTCAAATGCCCGGGCACCCTCCACTTCCACCGGAAGCACTTCAACGGATGTTTCAAGAGAAGATGAAGGATTTGAAAATAGACGACAAACAAATGCAAGAGCAAATAATGGGTATGCGCGAGAAGATGCAAGACCAAATGTCAGATCGCAAAGAAGCAATGCAGGAAAATCGGGAGCAATATAAAGAAAATATGCAAGAACGTTTTCAAGATCGCAAGGAAGCGATGCAAGAACGGCGGGAAGAATTCAAGGATAAAATGCAGGATAAATGGCAGGACAGAAAAGAAGCAATGCAGGAAAATCGGGAGCAATATAAAGAAAATATGCAAGAACGTTTTCAGGACCATAAGGAAGCAGCTCAAGAGCGGCGCGAAGATCGCAGAGAACAATTTCGCGAAAATGGACAAGAGAAAATGAATACGCGCGAGCAGGCAATGGAAAGCAGAATGGAAAATAAGATGCAACAGGAAAATTCTGGAAACAGCAGAAATGGTTTTGATCGCAATCGAGAAGGGTTTGGTCAAAACCGCGGATCTGATGGCAATGGGCCAATGGGCCGCGGGCAAGAAGGATTTGGTCAAGCGCGTGGTTTTGGAAATGACGGCCCAGAAGGGCGTGAACATTCTGACAGACCCGGCGGCAGAACGGGTATGGGGCAAGGACATATGGGTCAAGAGGGACATCAAAATGGAATGGGTTTTGGTGGTGGCGAACGCGGAATGAATCGCGGCAGTGATGGTTCAGGCGGCAGCCACGGATTTGGCAATCGAGAAGGGCATATGGGAATGGGTGGCGGTCAAGGGTCTATGAATCACGGCGGAGCGATGCACGCAGAAAGCGGATTTCAAGGAAGCCATCCAGGCGGTGGTTTTGGCGGCGGTCAACATGGAAACGGTGCAGGCCAGCACAGTGGAATGGGTGGTGGCCAACACGGAGGAATGAGCAGTGGTCATCAAGGTGGTGGAGGAGGTGGCCAACACGGTGGAATGGGCGGCGGCCATCAAGGCGGTGGAGGCGGTCAGCACGGCGGCGGTGGGCCACACAGGTAAGACTATTTAGCGCAATCATAATTCAATCAAGGGCACGTTTTTTAGCGTGCCCTTTTTATTTGTAGGGAACTTTCATTACCATCTAAGCGGCACGCCCATCCCAATTTTTTAATTGGTTTTGTTTCATCAGCACTGTAATATTGGCGTAGGTCAACATATGAACCACGTTAAAGAAATTGGAGCAGTTGCAGGTTTTATTCTTCCATTTTTTAATATTTCGCTAATCCTTAGGATTATCAAACGAAAATCATCAAATGATCTCAGCATGGTTTGGGTCATTGGAGTGTGGATTTGCATTCTCCTCATGTCGCCTTCAGCACTCACCTCAGAAGATTTTTCTTTTCGCGCCTTCGGCATCACCAATCTTTTATTTTTTACAGCCGTTGTTTTTGTAGCGTTCAAGTATCGAAATTCAAAGGCAAAATAGAGAGGAGAGGTAAGTAATGGATTCTGTTACCATTTATGAAAAGCCAACGTGCACGACATGCCGGGAAGTTCACAAGGCACTCACCGAAAGTAGAGTAGATTTTAAAGCCGTCAACTATTACGTAGAACCGATTTCCAAATCAAAACTTAAAGAGCTCGTGCGTAAAATGGGAATCAAAGCACCGGAACTTTTTCGCGCCAAAGAAGATATTTACAAGCAGCTCAAATTGGCCGGAAGAATTCTCTCTGACGACCAAGCCATTGATTTAATGGTAAAACACCCTGATTTAATTCAGAGGCCGATTGTGGAGAAGGGAAATCGCGCAATTCTGGCCCGTCCCGCCGAACGAATCAAAGAATTTCTTTCCAAGTAGCTGTTCACAAATACCATTTCCCGTGTTGCAGCAGCGAAGTCGCTGTGATATCATTTTGATATCACAATGCCAGAAGGAGGTTTTGATGAGTAATATTTTGGTCCGTGGGTTGCCCCCTAAAATTCACCGGAAAATTCAAATCTTAGCTGAAGAGGGAAATCAATCGATTAATCAAATAATGATTCAGCTTGTTACCTGGGCGGTTGAGAAGAAGGCTGATGGACAGAGGGCAGAAGACAAGCGTGCAGAAGCATTTCGCCGAATCAGAGAATTTCAAAACCAAATGTACCAAAAATACGGGGTACAAGAAGATTCAACAAAAATCATCCGTGAGGAGCGGGACAGGCGCGCCGAGCGGCTTTTTTAATGAAGACACTTATTTTGGATGCGTCGGTTGGAATCAAATGGTTTTTTGAAGAGGAGATGTCGCAAGAAGCGCGCGCCTTGCTTGGACAGTTAGAAAAAAATGAAATTAAAGTACTCGTTCCAGACATTTTCTTTTCTGAAGTTGCAAATACTTGCTGGGTTCGGACGAAGCGGAAATTAAGTACCGCTCATGAAGCAAATGACGCATTTAATCGCGCCGAGTTGCTGCCTGTTGAAATTCATTCTGATCACGAGCTTTCAGGTGTGGCGCTCGACAATTCTCTCCAATTTGAGATCTCTGCTTACGACGGGCTTTATTTAGCGCTTGCCGAGATTTATGCGTCACCGTTTGTGACCGCAGACAAAGTACTTTTTGACCGGTGCAAAGACAAATTTGATTTTATTAAGTATTTAGGTGATTTTAAATAGGGAATGGTCACGACTGTTCCCTAATCTTATGAACCCATTGCTGTTAAGGGTTTCCTCTTGTAAGATACAGCACATGTCTAAGAAATCCTTTCGAATCGCAAAAGATTCAATGGGGGAGATGAACATTCCAGCCGGAATGCTTTATGGGGCCTCTACCCAAAGAGCAGTGCTTAATTTTCCAGTTAGCGGCCGCAGATTCTCTCGCGCATTTATTCACGCGCTTGGCCAAATCAAACTTTCCGCAGCCAAAGCAAATCAAAAACTCGGACTTCTTACTCGCGTTCAGGCAAAAGCGATTGCGTTAGCGGCAACAAGCATTCGTGATGGATTGCACGACGACCAATTTGTGCTTGATATTTT
>JAHFHD010000141.1 GCA_023247075.1 Candidatus Omnitrophota bacterium
GATCTAGGTTCGCCAGATCCTTCGTCTTCGCTTGGCAAGCTTTCTCAGGATGACAAGGGATCTGAAAGGTTACCTGATTTGAAATCAACCGATGAAACTTATATTGAAGCTATTGAATCAGTTCTAAAGCAAATGAGAACATTACCTGGACCGATAGAAGGAAAGGAGTTTCAAGATATTCTTGAAGCTTCCCCAACTTCAGAAGCTTTAAACTGTGCGGGCCGATGTGCGGCAACGGCGCGCATTCTAAATGCCATTGGAATTAAAGAGCTTTTTAGCGGGACTGTTCAATTGTTTCAAGGAAGTCCAGAAGCAGGAAAACACGTCCTCCTGATTGCGCGTCTTCCTAGCGGAGCGTATTACTGGGTGGAGCCTTCAGCGAGACTCCTCGTAGATCCCTTTTTAATTCCAAAGGAGTTTGATCTTTTAACAGGCTTCATTCGTGACTTTCCAGATGATCCCCGCTACCGAAGAGTTGAAATTGGTCCTTTATTTGAAGGAATTCTTTCAGATTTCTACAACCACTTAGGAAGTGCTTATTCCAAACAAGGCAAACTGGATTCGGCGGTTGAGTACTACCAAAAAGCCTTGTCATTAAATCCTGATCTTGTAGAAGCACACTACAACTTAGGAAATGCTTATGCCAAACAAGGCAAACTGGATTTAGCGGTTGAAAGCTACCAAAAAGCCTTGGCTTTAAATCCTAATGATGCAGATACTCACTACAACTTAGGAACTGCGCATTCCAAACAAGGCAAACTGGATTTAGCGGTTGAACGCTACAAAAAAGCCTTATCTTTAAATCCTGATGATGCAAAAGCTCACAACAACTTAGGAGTTGCTTATTTCACACAAGGCAAACTGGATTTGGCGGTTGAAAGCTACAAAAAAGCCTTGTCTTTAAATCCTGATTATGTAGATGCTCACTACAACTTAGGAAGTGCTTATGTGAAGCTAGGCCGCTTCACGGATGCAGCCGGAGAATACCGCGCGGTGTTGAAACTTGATCCAACAGACGCAGATGCTCAACAGATTTTAAAGATGCTATTGGAATTAATGCGAGAGCAAAATTCCCGCAATGAACTTCGGGAAGAAAAAAGCGGCGGTCACCTTTTGGGAGAGCGGGTATCCAGAGCTGGATCTCCCCCCCGCTCCGAAGCGCGGATAGACAAACCTAATACCGCCGCAACTGGCAGTCAAAACAGCCCATCTCAAAACATCCCTCAATCAGAAAGAGAGTGGCAAGCGCTTATTCGTCAGTTTTTAAAAAGCGGCGCAGCAAAGCGCCACGAAAATCTTTCAATTGACGTAGAAGACTTGGCAAAAGCAATTCGAACCGAACAAACAAAATTTCCATTCACGGATGCTCAGGATTTTTCAAATCGACTGGAACACATCTTACAATCTTCTGATAGTTTGGTAACGGGGATAGCAAATGAAGAAGTCATTTCGTGGTTCTGTGAAGGAGTTTTTGGGTTTGGGTTACCGAGTCAAATCGTTAAGAAATTTATAAAAACCTATTATCAATTGCTTCAAGATCGATACTTGAATCAAAAAAAACTAAGCGTTACAGAGCTCCGAGAAATGATCTCTCAATTTTTGAATTCTTTACAAGAAACGCCTGAAACAATCACGCAAAAAAGGAAATACTTTGATGCTTATCTTCACAGCGCTGATCAAGATTTCAATTATCAAAAAGCCTTTTACATTACAGAAGCGCTCAACCGAGAAGTTTTAATTCCACACGGGTTTATTCTCCTATTTTCACAAACCATTGAGGGGGGTTACATTCTTGCCTACGGAACGATTGCAAGACAGGATATCCTAACGCTCACCCATCAAGACGGCGGCTGGTCTCTTGAAATCCCCGCTTTTTTTGTCAATTTGATAGAACTTACGAAACCGGATATCAGTGGTTTTTTCACTCCGGATCGAGTTTTGGTTTTCAGCAATTATTTTGAAAATCATCTCACGACTTATGCGAATTGGATTAAAACTATTCAACAAATTGAAGCTGTATTTTCTCCTGAGCAGATTGTTCAACTAATCAGTCGTCTCGAATCAAAATTGGAACGTGCTCAAGCATTGGCGTTTTACAAACATATTTATCAAAACTTGAAGGATCAAAAATCGGCTGAAGATTTTCAGTCGAGTATCTACGACCACGAGGCGCTTCATTATTTAACGATGTTTATGGGAACAGGCCTTTTGAGTTCTCTCGAAGCTGTTGAGCAAAGCAATGTTCAGGCTCTTGACTTAGCAGAACATCCAGATCACCCCAAAGCCTTAGAAGTATGGGAACCCCTTGCTGCGCGTCTCCTGAATCAAAAAACCAGTGAATTGTTAAAACAGTTTCACTTAGTAAATGACGCCGGCCAAAAGGCAAGGACAGTTGCAGCTGCTTATGAAATCCTTGTGGATTCTGCGGCGCTTGCTCAATCTAATTCACCAGTTGATTTTATTCTCTCTAACCTCACACTCGCCTTTCCTGAAAACTCCGGA
The DNA here is from genome assembly GCA_023247075.1 of Candidatus Omnitrophota bacterium. GTDB lineage: Bacteria > Omnitrophota > Omnitrophia > Omnitrophales > Danuiimicrobiaceae > JAHFHD01. The sequence continues at coordinate 2,503 of JAHFHD010000141.1, forward strand.
AGTCGGGATGAGAGCAGTTACAAAAAAAGTGCGGGTTTTTTAATTTCTTTCTTCCGGGACAAAATGCTGATTCTGCCAGAATTTAAAGGGCAAAACATTGGCCTTGAAGATGCTTATGTGTACATTTTAGAACATCCCGACCTTGCCAAGGAGTGGGCAAAAGAACTGATTCATCGTGAATTTTATCCATTTGTGAATATCACAATCTCAAGACGTGAAGGAACGATTCCACAAGCTCGGATTGTCAAAAGAGACGAACTCCGCGCGAATCAACACTCAAATCTTGCTCTGGCTCGTGATCCAAATCAGCAATTTGATGCTCCTCATCAGAACATCGACCAAAATACCCTAGCGATACGGAGACTTGAAACTGAACAGTATTTTATGAATAGAAAACTGAAAATGTTTTTTATGTTGCAGCGATTCCGCCCTATCTTGGATATTAAGATGGTATTTGACGAAAATGAATCGACCAAGTCTGCCGACGAAGGAAAATTTAAAGTTGCACTCTCAAGCGCCTTGAAACCTGGAGAAAGTCTGGTCACAGATTTCTCCGATGCGGCATGGCATTCTGTGATGAAAAATCCTCAGGAATGGTTACCTCACGAATCCATTGAGATATTCAATAAATCTATGTCGGCCATTGACGAACCGCTCGCAGAAAGGGCGTTGAGTAAACTTCTCATCCCACAATCTGAGACAGAGGATCCTTTTGGCTGGCATGTGGGCGCAGGTGTTTATGTCATCCCTAGAGATATTTTTCTAAGCGCTGATGATGCTGCGGAACTGGTTGCTGGAGACCAAGGTAGGTTTGAGTTATTCATGAAAAATAGCCTGTTCAAGAGACGGATTCAAAGATTGTCACCAGCCGCCATTGTCTCCATCCGTCGAATGTTATCAACCAAAGGGAACATTCACATCAATCGCTCGTACCCTTGGGGAGAACGAGAGTATATATTGCGCGCCGTTAGGCACGAGTTGGCCGAGTGGTTTTTGCTTAACTTGAATTACCGGACAGCAAACAAAATTACCGCAGTGGGAAAAAAACTACTTCGTGTTGAAAATCTAAATTACATGATCGCGCATTTTATTGAAAAGAAAGGCGCTCGTGAAGTTATTGCCCAGTTGGTGGAGCCGGGAGAGAGAAATCTTGAGCAAAGCGTCAAGGATCGTGATCAATGGAGGAGAGAACTAGAAGACCTGCGCCATCAAATACAGGGGCTAGATGAAATTCTGACTTTTCTTGATGATACTTTGATTCCACTTGTTAATCATGCCTTTGCAAATGTCGAACCCAAAATCCAGGAAATTTTTATACCCAGCACATCCGATTCACGCGGTGGTTACCTAGAGAAGAGAGAATATGTATCACGCGAGGAAGTTAGAACAGAACGCAACTTTTTTAAAAATCTCTCAGGTTTGGATTATACGTTTGGTGTTGTGTTTCTTGGGCTTTTGATTGGACTACGGTTTGTTCATCCTGAAAAAAAGGAGGAGGTTAAGGGCACTCCATCTGAAGAGCAAGCTACACAAACTTCCAAGAAGCTATTTAGTTTGAAGCGAACAACAAGTTCAAAATACCAACTCCCCCTGCCCTCATCCTCAAAATCAAATTGGTTTTCGGGAAACGGCAAATCCTGGCTTGATGATTGGTTGAATCAAATGATGCCGTCAAGCCGCAAAAACCAAATGAATTTCAATCCAAAAATTTTAAACAGTGGACTTACGTTGGTTGAAGATCAACTTTACCCAGAGGGGTATGACATATGGCAACAAACCCCTGTAAGAGTTCAAAGATATTTGGGTCCTAAAGGAGAAACGCTCAAACATCTTCAGATTTACAATGAATTTGGAGGATTAAGGGAAGACCGTATAAATATCACATACGGTCCAAACGACCGAGAAGAATTTGTAACTACTTACAGGAACAATGGACTAAAACAACAATATCAAGAATCTACGTACAAATATGATTCCTGGAACCAGAACACATCACATCACATAGAAAATTACGATGAGAATGGTCAGCTATGGGCGTCGGAAGAGAGAAATTCAAAATATGGTTACGATCATCAACTTCAAAGTGATATCAATGAAACTCTTTATTCCCCTAATGGAAACATTTTGAATAATAGACAAGTTATGCAAAATTCAAATCTTAGCCCGCAGCTTCTCCTTGGATCAATTCCAACAATCACTGGCGGGTCTGAGACAAGTATTTTCCATGATAGCCAGAATCAAGTGCTCTTTACAGTTGAGAGTGAAGAATCGCCCAGGTCACTTATGTATGCTCGGCACGGAAATCACATTGACCCAAACAGCGAAACAATCAGCATCCCATTGGGAGATGACCGCACAATTGAAATTGGGACAGAAACCACTAAAGACCCTGACACATATGAGCTCCTGCGAGGCTTATTCAATGTAACTATTACAAATCCTGACGGTAATCCCATCGCAACAAAAGATGATCCTCAAGATATTGCGATTTCTAAATTGGAAAAGATAACTCATAATGGTTCTAAAGATAAACGCACTCAAGAAGCAATTGATGAAGAATTGCGCCCTCTTTTAGACAAACTTCTTGGTCAACAACTCAAGCAAACACCAATCCCCCGCCAGGAAGCACGAACCCTGGCAGCGAACATAATTGTCAATGCCCTAGACCCAAGAGATCAAGCGACTCCTCTTCCCCGCGCTGAACTCAGGCAGATTTACGAACTTACGATTTC
>JAHFHD010000061.1 GCA_023247075.1 Candidatus Omnitrophota bacterium
GTAAACTGGTACATAGTCCATTCCCATTTCATCCTTTGCCGGTATTTGAGAAGTAATGTCAGGCCGCATTGGATGCTGGTAATAAAGAATTTTTCTTTTTTTGTGCGATGCTTTTCCATTTGCGCTTTCCGCTTGCTCGCTCACTTGAGTCAGTTTCATTCCGCAAATGGGGCAATTGCCTGCCGCCTTAGAAACAATATTGGGATGCATGGGACATTGATAAACTATGTCTCTTGCGCGCAACCCAGAAGAAGCAATTTTTCCTTTGCAGCCTTTAGAAAGAACCGCAAGCGGTGCTAAAACAACTAAAATAACAAAGACCAGAATACTAAGATTTATTTTTTTCATTTGTTTCCTCCGCGTTCCCGTGTGGGTAAATCTCTGAATTGTTTGTGGGTAACGGCTCTGCTTGAGTTTCAAAAAAGGACAAATCTTTGCCAATCAATCGTTCAAGCGACGCCACATATGTCCAGTACTTTGCAAGAGACTCGCAATACTCCGCTTGAAGCGCGAGCCAGCTTCGCTCGCTGTCAAGCAAATCAAGAAAGCCAATTGTCCCTGCCTCGTAACCGGCTAACGACACTTGAAGCACGCTGTCCGTCTGGGGAATGAGTGTGGTTCGGTACAGATCAAGTGAGCGCTTTTCCGTTTGGATTCGCACCAAAATTAATTTGAGATCGCTGCGTGTCATATTGTTTACAGACTTCAATTCCCATTCAGCTTCTTCTTTTGCTTTTTGTGCCGCATGCACAAGCGACCCCTGCCGCCAAAACCACAGTTCAGGAACATTAAATTTAACCATCACGATATTGTCGTCAGACGCCTCACCTCCGTCAAAAGTTCTCCGGGTGTACTGGACTGTAGGATCCGGCAAAAAATCAGTGCGCACTGCCTGAAGTTCAGACTTTGTGTGTTCCACGTGATGCTCAGCAGCATGAATTTCAGGACGCTCAGTTAGACCAATCGACTCAAGCTTCTCATAGGTTAATTCTTGATTCGGCAAAACCGGTTCAAGCGGGATTCCCAAAAATTCACCGGACTCGCGGCCCAAAAGTGCTGCAAGCTCCGAGCGCGATGCTTCCTTCTCCTGCTTCAAAGTAATTAAAACATTCATGGTTTTCGCATACTCAAGCTGCGCTTTCAAAACATCAGCCGCAGAAATTTCATCCACAGAGTATTTGCTCTCAGCTACAGCTGAAAAATGTTGAAGGAGCCGGGTGCTCTCTTCAAAAATATCAGCTTGCCTGGAAGTTAAATAATAACGGTAAAAAGCAGCTTTCACTTTCTCAAGAATCTCGGCACGTTTCGCTTGATATATTTCAAACTCGCGTTTTGCTTCATGTGTCTGAGCCTTTCTTTTAAGACCCAATTTTCCGGGAAACGGAATGGTTTGCGAAACGTCATACCAGGTTTCGTGTTTCCCCCAATACTCAACTCCCAATTCAGGGTCCGGCAGGCCGATGGACCAAATTTTGGCTTTCTCAAATTCCCATCTTTTGCTTGCGGCAGTGAGTTCTGGATTTTTGGTGTCTGCCTCCTCTAAAACCTCACGCAGCGTGACCTTCGATGGGACAAGAGAGACATCGGCACCCGAAAGTTCATTTGCATACAGCGCGTGAGATGAACCAATTAAAATCGCCAATAAAAATAATGCCATTAATTTAAAGGTACGGTGAATTACCAGTATTTCTTTCAAGGGCTTTTTCCTCCTCTTCTCCAAAAGTTAAAAATGGTGACAGGCAGAAAATGCCTAACTTTGAAATTGAAAGGGAGAAATTTTAAAGGCGAAACACTTGGATGGCGAGGTAAAGCGGGGGACCAGAATCAAAAGCTGACAAAGCCAGAATTCTTTTTTCTATCACCTGAGATTTTGGAATATTTCCCATCACTTCTGTTCCAAAAACTGGAACGATTTTGGGGAAAGAAACGGGTGACTCAGAAGGAATGGCTGTACGTGTGATGGCGCCTGTGCATAATCGTAGTCGGACATCAAGTCCGTCGCGATTAGTACTGGCGCAACCAGCGCCGGTACATAATCGTAGTCGGACATCAAGTCCGTCGCGATTAGTACTGGCGCAACCAGCGCCGGTACATTCACATTGAGGAGAAAGAATATTTTTTTCAACGCAGCAGTGGTGATGGATTCCAGCGAGAGTCTGTACAGATGGCTCTTCACTAACTGCGCAACAGGTGCAGTTAAAACCAACAGTTGCAACCAAAACAAAAAAAATGAGGAAGAAAACTAATTTTTTTTTCATAGCGATTTAATTTCCAGTCAAAGTGTACCACCTCACACTTCCTTTGGCAATAAACAATCAAGCAGCAATTTTAAGTTTCCGCGTACTCTTCCACTTTAAGTAGGCTTCAAAAGCAGTAGCAGACATTGAAAGTTCTTGGCCGTTGAAATAAACCATCGCATTTTGGTAGTCAGAAGAGATGAGTCCATATTTTTCAAGAAGCAAAATTGGATTTTTTAGCAAAGCGGCTTTGCCTTCATAAGCAGTTAAAAACGCTACGGCCGCCTGAAAAATAATGGCGCAGTCTCTTGCAAATGGATTCTGGATTTTGTCAAGGTCGGTAATGACAAAAGGCACAAATGCTGGATTGACTTGGATGCCCCTCAAATCATCCTGATTCAACACAATCACAACCGCTTCTTTTTGATGGCCATCCAAAAATATTGGAGCTCTCTTAATGCCACCGTTATTGACAGCAACCCCATTCGATTGAAATAATTGATTGAATCCAATCCTGTCTCGCGCTCCCCCCAAGAACACCTGCTTAAACCCAAGATGGACAATAGGCTCAAGTGCTGTTTCCATCTGGCTTAAATCTGTTTGAGCGGGAATGACAAATCCAAGCGCGTATTTGCCCTGTATGTTCTTCAAACGTTGAATCAGATTTTCAACTTCAGTCGCAAATTCCTTCGCGCCAAAACTCTCAAGTGAATTTCCAGAGTGCTCCAAATCAATTGCATCTTGCTCTACTTTGCTGCGAAGTTGCTCAAGCGTTTCAATTACATCACGAGCTGGCAGAAGAGCTACTTGATGAGACAATTCCAAAGCTTCTTCAGAATTTTGTTTACCAGACATTAAATAATTAAAGACCCCATTCACCACAAGGCGAGTCTCTGAATACTGATTTGGTTCGCTCCATAGCTCGGAATGAGGAGAATGAAGTTCTGCATTTGATCTTTTCATGCTTAAAAGACTTTCTCGTTTTTTCAGAGCTTTCCCGAGAGCATTGTAAATTTCAAGAGTATCGGAATATATCAATCCTCCAGAAGCTCGGAAGTGCTGCGAAGAAGGATGGCCGGTGAAAAGATCAAGCATCGAAACAGGCTGAAATTGATTTTCATTGATTTCATTCTGCTCTAAACCTTGTTCATTATAATACACTAGAGTACTTGCAGTGAGAAAAGTCAAATGACCGTAGCGCTGACTCAAATAAAGTGGGAGTTTGTTAATGCTGTGTGAGAAACCATGTTGACCAGCCAAAGCGGATTGATTTTCAGCGTCAACTGTTTGAAATGCTTTATGAAAAACTTCGACGGCATTTGGAATACCTTCCCCTTCAAGTTTTCTAAGAAAACCTTCTTGAGAAGTGTCTTCGCTGCTTCGGGCACCTACTACTTGATGCAATGCCGCCCACGCCTTCATTGCGAGCGACCGACTTGTCCGCCAAAGGGAGCGAAGCAATCTAGAGAACTGGGATTGCTTCGTCAACACTTGGAACGTGATATGCACCCCGCTATTTCCATCTAATTTAGGTTTAGGAAATATTCTGCCGCTCACAAGCAGTCGTGACATTAATAGTTCCACTAGCTGCTCTTCAGGGTTTGCATGATGCAAAGCAATGAAATAGGATGAAATTTTTTTAACTAAAAGAATCATTGCCTTGTGGTCTACAGAGTCAGTGGAATCATGATTTATTCTTAAATGCGGGCCAAAACGGCCAAACACCTCAGCCGCCTCTAAAGGAGTTGATAGTTTTGAGAGTCTGTTGATCTCTTCCACATAATCATCATCATCTTTCATCCGCTGCATGGACATCAAACTCAACCAATTCCCAAAAGTTGGAAGCGCAAAGGCTAAACCTATTTTGTGATGCCTAAAAGCAGGTAAAATGTTATTTTCAACTTCGTCTCTTATTTTTTTGAATCTTGGGGGAAATTCTTTGCAATCTAAGTTTTCTGTCTCTGGAAATAACGTTGCTTGACCTTTGACAAGAAGGGCTGAGAAAAGTCCCAGTTTTAAAGTAACCCATTCTTTTATGGGCATGTTTTCAAAGCCGCTGTCCTCTAGTGTTAACGGCTCTCTATCTAATCTGTTGTTAAATTCATAGTTTAACCGCCTCCACTTTTCACTTTGTGAGAGATTTACATCCCACTTCTCTTTTTGCGCAACCTCATCAAACACAGACTCCATAAGTTGATTGAGTCTCTCTTTCACATCTTCAAGACTCATATCTTTGGTGCGGAACATTTGCGCGCGGTATTCCTCCCAAGCTTGTTTAATGTCCTCTCGTGGCTCGGGAGCAAGAAGAAGTCGAGGTTTTTCTCTTAACTCATTACGTACTACTTGAAATCCTTTAGGCATGTTAGAAAAAATGCGCGCGCCTTTGCTTGTAACAAACGTTTGACGCATATTAGAAGGCATGTTATAAATTAAATGATCGATTAAAAATCCAACCCAGGTGAGTGTTAAGATGAAATATACAGTCATATTTGAAAAAGAATCAGACAATAGTTTTAGCGTGTACGTCCCCGAACTACCAGGATGCGCGAGCCAAGGAGAAAACAAAAAGGAAGCGCTAAGCAACATTAAAAAAGCAATTCGATTGTACCTTTGGTCACTAAAAGAAGATAAGCGTACCCTCTCTAATATTAAATCCCGTGTGTTCCTAAAAAATATCGCTGCTTGATGTCCCATCTTCCACAAGTCTCTGGCCAGCGAGTTATTCGCGCTCTTGAGAAAGCTGGTTTTGTCCTGCTCAGACAAAGTGGCAGCCATGCGATTTTGAGACATCAAATCGATTTGAGCCGGAGAGCGATTATCCCCGTTCATGGCTCCAAACCCGTAAAACCGGGTACGTTGCGCGCGATCTTGCGCGGAACCAAAATTTCGATTGAGGAATTTACCTGCCTTGTGAAATAGATTTTGAACTTTGTGATGTTCATTCCTTGACTCGTCCAAAATCTGCTCAAGCTGCACCTTGAGCTGCGTACGGTCAAAAACACTGATTTGTTCGTGAGTATCGATGCCATTACCGAAACCTTGGTCCACACTCCTCAGCTCAGGATGTAATTGAGATTGCTCTCTCTCACTATTGACCAGCACAGGAACTGAAGTTGTGTTTTGAGTACTGGTATGGTTTTCCCCCCAAGCTTTCTTGACGTCCGCCGGTGGTTCAAGAGCAAGCAAAACTGTTTGATTTTCTCTACGTAGCTCGGGATGGGAAGATTCGCTCGATACTTGAGATTTTTTCAGAGCACTCAAAGATTCAAGGTGACCTTTTAGGAGATTTAAAACTTCAAAACTTTTCTGGGCCTGGCCAGGATATTTTTTCTCCTGTCCCGTTTTGGTCCATTTAAAAAAATCATCTGCTTCATTTTGACCTGCAACCACTTGAAGCAAGCTCAGTGAAGTATTGGGATGCGTTTGATTGTAGGCAACCACTTCCTCAATCACCAAATTACTGGCTGCTTCTTGTGAATAACAAAGATAAGCGGGCATATCCAAGGCTGTATTGGGCCAACCATTTTTAAAAGTTTCGTGAAGTGCTTTAAGTAGAATTTCTTCTGGATCTTGGGGAAAAATTTTGGCTTTGCTTAATGGATTAAGAATTTTTTTCTCTAGAAATCCAAGGTACCCAGGTTCGCCGTAAAAATTCTGAACTGAAGTTCGATAATTGTAAAAAATGAGCCCATTAATCACAGCCCGGGACAGCATTTCCCTTTCTTTCATTTGATCTGGCAATGTGTCTTTAAGGTCAAAGAGCTCATTTAAACGCGGAAGAATTTTATTTAAATAATCTGGCATCAACTCAAAATCACTATGATCGTTTGTCAGCTCCGAAATAGTTCTTAAGTGACTTCCAAATAAAGCGTAGCGAATAGCAGCTTCTAGTGGGGTAACACGATTAAGAAATCTCTTTGTAGAAATGAGGTAGTAATATGGATTTATGAAAAACGTAATTGGATAAATTAACCAATTTTCTAAAGTAGGAAGGGCTCGTACATAAGCATTTTCCAGTTTTTTTAAAATTGGAAAAAAAACTGTACTGATTCTGGTTAAAACTTTTTCAAGAATGTCATTATTACTTAGCTCAAATAAAGTAAAAAAGACCAAATGGAATAGTTTTAAATCTGGTAGTGGTTGCAGTGGTAACCTGTGATGTGTCGTAAGTGCTGATATGCGTTTCCATTTTTCATCTGTATTTTCCCCGCTGTTAGGATAAATTTCTTGCATTAATTCATCAAGCACTGATTCATATTTTTTTGACTGCTCATCGAAATAAAATTGTTTGATCTTCTCAATTGTTCTTACAATTTCAGCCGCAGCCTGGCCTGAGCTTGGTGATTGGGTTCTATTTCGAATTGAATCGAGAAATGCTTTCAACTCAATCTTGAGGGGATTTATCTGAGATGCGCTTGGTTGCGCTATTTGGTTTAATTCGGCTAAATGCTCTGAATTAAATTTTTCTACATGCGGCTTAACCGTAAGTTCAAATATTTCTTTGGAATGGTCAAACGTGGCAACAAACTCTTTTCCAATTACTTTAACCGTCCGCTGCTGGGTCTTGCCAGGATGGTTGCGGCTCATATTAATTGTGACAGGTATATTTCCATATTTGAGTTCAAGATGCATGGTCATCTCATCTTCGGAACTTTCAACTTTTAAAATTTCAGGTGGAGCACGCCCTTCAAGTAAATCTGCTGCCATGTACAAATTATGGGTGCCTAAATCCTCTAAAACAGAACTTGTCCAGTCACGGCCAGCGCGAAATGGATTAAGTAAATTGAGTTTTATTGACTCAATTTCGCCAAATTGAGGACGATGAATCACTTCCTTTAATTTTTGAAACACTGGTGAATAAAGAAGCTGATGACCAACCATTAATACTAAATTTCTTCTCCTGGCAAGCCAAACAAGTCCATGAGCTTCTGCCTCATTTAACGTAAATGGCTTTTCTACGAACACATGCTTGCCGTTTTGAAGCGCTTGTTTGACCAGTTCATAATGAGTGCCTGCAGGAGTTGCAATGACTACGGCTTGAGTATTAGGGTCGGTAAATAATATTTTTGATTCTTCCTTTTTCAAATTTAAAGATGGGTTTTGACCGAATCTACTTTGCATCTCATCAAAGTGATTGATTGTAGCCGCATGAACATTTAGTCTTTCCTCGCTCGAATTCAGCAATGCCTCAAGAAGACGCTGCCCTTGACGACCAAGGCCCATGACACCAATTGCGTTCGCCTCACGATTCACTGACTGGCGTAATTCAGGGTGGAATATTTGAAGTTTACCTCCATTAGCAGGTTTTGAGTTTTCAGAATTATGATTTTTTTGCATAAAATTATGAATAAAATTAATGTTGACAGTTAAAGTCTTGCTTGATATATTTTTTATTTGAGGAGATTGAGAATGGTTAGACCGATTGATCCACAAGGACCTGAGTTTTCGCGCGACAGAGAATTTACTGTAATCTTGGAAGACTTGAGGTCTCAATTCCTGGTGTTTGGCGAGGGACTTCTTGATATTCGCAGCCGGATTGAGCGAATTGAAGAGCGAGTTGAAAGACTTGAAATCGATGTCGCGCATTTGAAGCAAGGTTTCTCCTTTATGCAAAAGGCCTTTCCAACGATTACCACCAAAGACGACCTCAAAATATTTGACAAGCGCTTGAGTGCGCTTGAAAAAATAGCCTAGCGCATAGTCAAGATTGAAATTGGCAAATGCCAATTTCAATCTGCGCAGTACCGCATACCCATCAAAATAAGACAAATGCGGTATTAGAAATCCTGTCGCAAAAAACCACTTCAAATCAGTTCGGTGCGCTTCATAATATCCTGAGGTTTTCTGATTCTGCGGGAATTTTGAAACTCGTAATTCAGAATGAATTGGTACCAAAGTTTTCAGAATAGGATCAAGTTGAAGTGTTTGAGAATCAAGAAAACGTTCAAATGCCTGCTGAGCTTCAGTAAAAACAAGCCGCGTAGAAATATCAATTTCCCTTGGCGCCACATCTTTTGCGCCACCACTTAACCAGGCGTTTAATTCACCGAATGGACTTAACTGTGGGTATTGCGCAACATACTTCGTTGGAAACCCCGCCAAATAACCAATTCGGGTAATCAAGTCTGCATCACTTAAATCTCTCAGCTCGACATCATAAGTTTTAAATTTTTTAATTGCCCACCCTCTTTTAACTTGCTCTGCCCATTTTTTTTCTGCTGTCGCAGCCAGTCTAAACAGCAAGGGTGGTGAACTGACCAGTGCAATCGTAAAATTATCTTGCCCTTTGGATAAAGCTTCAAATATTTCGGTTGCATTTTCAAAATTAGCTGCTGTATTTCGAGAAGGAACTGGCTCTTGAAAAACAAGGTTAACCGTGGGAGAAATTCTTTCTTTCTCCAAAATAAGCCGAAGAATATCCGTCTCTAAAATTTTTGGCGGTTCTCCCCCCTCAAGTAAATAGCGTTTTAAAGGCTCAAGAAAAGCTTCAAACCGCGCTTTTTCTGCTGAGTCCAAAACATTTTGATAATGAAGGAGGAATGAAGTAAGAAGCGGAAGTGTACCGCGGCCAATACCTCCCACAAGAACAATTGGAATTTCACGTTGATAGACTCGTTTTATTTCTTTCCATGTCTTTGTAAACTCTAAAATGGAACGCAAATCCGGATTGCCAATTAAATGAAATGCATCGGGTGATGTTTTGGAAATGTTATCCCCATCTGAAAGAAAATCCACATACCTCTGACCAGATTGAACAAGGTCTAAGCGTTTTTGATTCACCTCTTGATGATTCAATTGATTAGTTTCTTGGTCAGGTGAATTAGTCTTTCTCAATTCGGAATAACTGACAACTTCCGTTCGCTTTTCATGACGAAGTCCTGAGCGGCCAGTTGGCGACAGTTCTTTTGTAATCTCATCAAGGTCGGGAAGATTAAGTTGAGCACGCCCCTCGGGCAATGCTCTTCCTTTATTTTCTTTTGCATAATTGACATCACTGTCCCATTTTTTCTGGACATTATGCCAAATATTTTCCCATCTTTTTAATTCTTCAGCGTGGAATTGCCGATTTATTTTTTCTTCATGTATTTTTTGAATCACTGCTTTTCTCAGTTGCATTAAGTCATCCTGATTTCCCACGTAGAGAGACGGTGTGAAGAGTGCGGCAATATGATATTCAGGATATGCATATTCAGAAAATAGAGGACTAGATACAGTTGAATTAAATCGTTCCCAAGAAGATCTATCTGCAAACCGAACTTTTTTAAGCAATTCATCCGAATAAATGGAATAGGTTAAGCTGGGTGAAAATTCAGGAAGCACGCGAATCTTTGCCTCATCCAGCACTTGTAAGACTAAGGACTTAAAACGCGTGCGAATCGAGTACTTCCTTTCAAAATCATGAGCATCCGGAATCCCAAAGAAAATAAACGCCATTTCTAAATCACTATTCTCAGTGCTTGCAAATCGTGACTCTGGCAAACGTGCATAGCCCTTCAATGCACTTCCTCTTGCGGTTGCTGCTACGGAAACTTGGATTCCATAAATCTCTTTGAGTTGTTCTTCCAACCTTTTGCCGACTTCTCTAACCACATTTCTCAACTTCTGTGAAGCCTGAGATGGATTTGTATTGAGAATGTGGCGAAACATTTTACTTAATTCGCCTTCACCTTCTAACAAAGGGTCCATAAACGGTTCTGAAGAATCCCAAAATTTATTGCTTGGTGGCGATTTGCTTTTATTTCCAAACAAACTCTGCCAAATCCGGTTCATGAATCCTAGTGCGGCTGTATTGGCTCCCCAAATATTCACAGCACTCCGCATTTCAGGATGGGATTGCTTTTCCTCGCGCGCCTCTGAGCGCTGATTCAGTCTATTCTGAACATCAGAACGAATTTGCGTCTTATTCTGGGCATCTAGATGCGCAGCAATAAATTTTCCTCCTTCGTAGCCAATTTGATTTAACTGAATTGCGCCGGGCACAAGAGAATTGTTTGCAAGTAAATCCAAAATGGTTCCGGCTTTTAGAAGCTGGAAAATATTGGTTTGATTGACTTGATTGGTTGCTTCCAGTTTTTTAAATCCCTGGATGAATTGACTAACATGCTTCAGACCAAGCTCAAATACTGAATCTTGATGATTTTTCGGAAGCGCTTCATCAATCAAACGAGTGTAGCGGCTAGCTTCTGTGATTTTTCCTTTGGCTGACAAATCACGAATGATTTGGTCGCGCCAAAGTTTTAGGACTCGTTCGTCATTGCTTCGCTTACTTCGTTCGCTCGTAGTGACAGGCATCATTAATCTGTCGCGCACAGCACGAATAAAAGCGCTGTGAATATCAAGTTTGCCATGTTCAGCTTTGAGGTAATTCTTCCACGACACATCACCTTTCATGTGATTTTGGTAAAAAGACGTTTTGGGCAGCGTATTAATTTGAGGAAATACCACAACGTAGGAACATCCCATTTTCTTAAGCTGAGCGCTCACACTTTGCGTGTGAAATCCTCCGGAAATCAAAATAGCGGAATTTGAGTGTGCCCGATTCATTGACTGTTTGAGATTTTTAATAAATGCTTCATTGCGCTTTTCAGCATTGCGGTAAAAATTAAAATGTGAATCAAATAAAATTTGAAGTTGTCCTCCAATTTTTAACTTCTTCATCTCAAGCCAATCCTCAGCGCTCAGCTCAAGCTTTGAGAGCTTCTTGAAAAGTCTTAATTGATTTGTTTCTTGATCAAGTCTGTGCTCTTCATCCGTCTTAAAAAGCGACTCCTTTACCCCGCTCGCATAATCCTCAAAATCCCTGAATAGTTTCGTGCCTTCGATTTCACCCAGTCGCTTTTCACGCGCCGCCAAATCTAAAAGCTCACTAGAAATTTTGATGGGCATGTGATTTTGATGTATGACTTTCTTTAAATAGAACGCAAAAGATTCTAGTGAACGTTGAGAGGTCTTAAATTCCTGAAGTTTTTGATTGAATATTTCAAGTTTGTTTTGCGCATTGGTCTTTTGCTTGTCAGCTTTGAGTGACTTTTCCACTTCGCTAGAAAAACGATTCACTTCCATTTCAATTGCTGGCACATCAACTCTTGAACGATTTCCCTCATCAAATAAAATACTGAGTTCTGTTCCCGCTTCAGGTTCATGAATGCGGGACAATTTGCGCAATACGTCAATCAAACCTATTTGGTTTTTATGAAATAACTCCAGAGAAGAATCAAGCTCCAAAAGTACTTGAGAATAAATTCTCTTTTTTTTATTTTCCAACTTCCGGCTTTGAATTTCCAACACTTTAGAAAGTTCAGGCGCGCTTTTCATTGCGAGCAAATAAAAATAAACACCCTCTTCGTAGAGTTTCCAATTTTCAATTCCTTCATATTGTCCCTCTACGTCTGAAAAAATAGCTGCCTCGGTGCTGCCTGTGAGTTCTCCATTTTTTTGGAACTCGTCAAACACCTTTTTTAATTTATTTTTGTCTGGAAAGCTTCGAAAAATTTGGGGGTCAAATTTTGAAGCAGCGCCTTCCACAAAAACTTCTGAGATGTCATACTCATTTTGAAAGTGACTAATTAACCGAGCAATGTTGCTTTGCGCATCCGGAATTGCATGGGCATCTTTAATTAAAATAACTAATTTTGAATTTTGTCCTTTGTAGACCTCTTCTATTTTCCCAATGCCATTTGGAATTTTAATTTGATGAATATCCGCCGGAATAAGTTTCTGGGGGATTGATGAGGATGAAATTTCAGGGCTTGCGTGAGCCGGAATTGCCAAGCCGCTTAAGGCCAAACACAGAGCCGTGGCAAACGCAACACTCCTACAGCCAATTAAATGGATTATTCGATTGGATTTTAGATGCATAGCAATTTTTGAGATTTAGGTAAAAAGTAACCTAAAAATGGACTTATTTCAAATGTTAAATAAGATATTATTTAGTGCTTAGTTTAAGAGATTTCAGCTTAAAATTAGGTGATTGAAATAAAAAAAATAGGGGACATATTTTGATCGTAAGGAATCAAACCTATTCCCTATTTTGATGCGAGTAGTTGGTAAACTTAATTACCGTGGTGGGCAGTGACCCAGCGTACCGTTCCGCTTTTTGAGCGCATAATGACGCTATTGGTCACTGGACCAAGACTTGTGTAGCGGACACCTCGAAGCAAACTTCCGTTTGTAATTCCAGTAGCGGCAAAAACACAGTGGCCGGAAACAATCTCGTCAATTCCGTACACTTTTAAATCCTGTACCTTTCCTTCTTTGTCCGCAAGCTGGGCCTGAAATCCACCCTGAAGACATTTCATCGCGCAAGCGGTAATGACGCCTTCAGGCGCTCCGCCAACGCCGCAGAGAAGATCAATTCCACTTTCGGGCAAGCAAGTTGCAATGGCCCCAGAAATGTCACAGTCCTGAATCAATTTAATTCGAACACCAAGTTTGCGCAATTCTTTAACAATTGATTCATGTCGCGGCCTGTCCAAAAGGCACACCATGATTTTTGAGAAGTCTTTCCCCGTTGTCGCTGAGATGAGTCGAATCGTATGCTCAATTGGATCCGTCAATTTGAGCACCACTTTGTTTTTAATTTCCGGACCATAAGCAAGTTTGTTCATGTAATAAACATCGGTTGAAAGAAGACTACCAGGTTCGGCAAGCGCTACAACGCTAAGTGCTTCAGGACCAGAGGTAACGGTTGGGCGAGTTCCGTCAATAGGATCAACTGCAAGCTCTAGCTCCTCATTAGCACTTACTTTTCCTTTGAGTTTTCCTACGCGGTCGCCAAAAAAAAGCCCGGCGCTTTTGTCCTTCTTTCCTTCGCCGATGGCAACCCTGCCCGCAAAATCGATTTTTCCAAACCGGCGAATCATTGCTTCAGTGGCCGCTTCATCAGCTTTTACTTTCTCACCGGTTCCAACCCATTTGGATGCAGCAATCGCCGCCTCCTCTGTTGCGCGAATAAAATCAAGAACATTGTCTAACATAAATGACTCCGCACTCGAAACACGTTGAACATACTCTTACTTTTTCTGCTTTCCATGAAATTGCGCAGCTTCTGTCGACCCTTTCATTGCAAGTGTTGAAGAAGTTCCGCCAGTTGCGACCTGCGTCACCGCATCAAAATATCCAGTGCCAACAAATTCCTGATGCTTCACCGCTTCATAACCCTCTTTCTCAGCTTTAAACTCCTCCTCCTGAAGCGCTGAATACGCAGCCATCCCGCGTTTTTTGTAATCCTGAGCAAGTTTGAACATTCCATAATTGAGTACGTGAAAGCCAGAGAGTGTAACAAATTGAAATTTGTACCCAAGCTCGCCAAGCGTTGCCTGGAATTTTTCAATGGTCTTGTCATCCAAATTCCCCTTCCAGTTGAAGGATGGAGAACAGTTGTACGCCAGAAGCTTACCGGGAAACTTTTTGTGAATCTCGCTCGCAAATTCTTTCGCTTCGTCAAGACTGGGCTTGGACGTTTCAAACCAAAGTAAATCGGCATAAGGTGCGTACGCAAGTGCTCGTGCAATTGCT
>JAHFHD010000062.1:0-11837 GCA_023247075.1 Candidatus Omnitrophota bacterium
AGCAAGCGGCTTGGCAATCTCACATTTGGGAAAAAGAATGGCGAAGTATTTTTGGGCCGCGACCTGATGCACGAAAGGGATTATTCTGAGCAGACTGCGGTGATTATTGATGAAGAGGTTCGTCGAATCATAGATGAATGTTATGTGCGCGCGACAAAAATTATTCGGGAAAATCTTGAAAAGCTTAAAACTTTGTCAACCCGCTTGCTTGAAAAAGAAGTGCTTGAAAGTGATGAGGTGAAACAGCTTTTGGGATTAAGTGTGTCAGCGGGTATCGTTCCACCTGTTTCGGTGATTTAGCACTATTTTTAGCTGTCATCCTGAGTGGAACGAAGGATCTCGCATTCGCTAGATTCTTCGGCTTCGCCTCAGAATGACATAAATATGCAGAACTCAAGCTTCCAGTTTGCATTCCGCAAAAAAATGATTTGGAAAATAAAATCAGCCAAACTTTCCATCGACTGTCCCCTTCTTATGGGGATCTTAAATTTGACGCCTGATTCGTTTTATGACGGCGGCAGATTTTTTAATCGGGAGAACGCGCTTCGTCAAGCTGTCCAGCTTGTAGAAGATGGCGCTGATTTGATTGATATTGGTGCCGAATCAACGCGTCCCAATGCGCTTCCTATTTCTTTGGAACAAGAGTGGGCAAGGTTGTCGTCTGTTTTGGATGCGCTTCTGTCAAAAATATCTGTTCCAATTTCTGTTGATACCACTAAGTCTGAGGTAGCGCGGCGAGTGCTTCGGCAGGGTGTTCAGGTGATTAATGATGTCAGCGGTTTTAAGGATGACCCAGAGATGGCTGAAGTGGTCGAGTCTTTTGGTGCCGGAGTTGTTTTGATGCACCGGCGCGGCCAGGCTGATTCGATGCAAAATCAAACACATTATGAAAATTTAATTTCGGACATTTACCGCGAACTTGGCGAACGCATGGACATCGCCCGGGCGGCAGGAATTTCAGACGAACAGATTGTGCTTGATCCGGGGATTGGCTTTGCAAAGGAAGCAGGTCAAAGCTTTGAAATTGTTAACCGATTGAGTGAGTTTAAATGTTTTGAACGACCAGTTATGATTGGCCCATCCCGGAAATCTTTTATTGGTACTCTGACGCATACTGGACCTGAACACCGCTTGTACGGAACCATCGCAGCCTGTGTCCTTGCTTACGAGCGAGGTGCCAGAATTTTTCGGGTTCACGACGTCAAAGCCGTGCGTGAAGCGCTTCTGGTTACTGAGGCGACGCTTTCCGGAAAATACGCCTCTGAAAAAAATGAGTTTTTATTAGGTTCTGTTCCAACGGGTGAGGTTTTTTTGTGAGCGGTCATTCAAAATGGGCGAGTATCAAACATAAAAAAGCGCTGATTGACTCAAAGCGCGGGAAAATGTTCACAAAAGTCATCCGTGAAATTACAGTGGCAGCGCGAACTGGTGGGGGAGACCCTGATTCAAATCCCCGGCTTCGACTCGCCATTCAGACGGCCAAAGGCGTCAACATGCCGAGTGACAATATTGAACGTGCCATTAAAAAAGGAACCGGGTCACTTGAAGGGGCTTCTTACGAAGAAATTATTTACGAAGGATATGGTCCAGCCGGAGTTGCGATTTATGTTCAGTGTTTGACTGACAATAAAAACCGAACGGCTGGTGAAGTGCGAAATCTTTTTACAAAAAAGAATGGAAACATGGCTGGGCAGGGATCTGTGGCGTGGCTTTTTGAAAAAAAGGGGTTGCTCGTTGTCCGCACGGATGTCGTGTCTGAAGACCGCTTAATGGAGCTTGTGCTTCAAGCAGGTGCATTGGATTTGTCGCGCTCAGACGAACACTTTGAAATTTTAACGACTGTTACAGACCTTGAAGCAGTCAAGAAAGCGCTTGAAGATGCCGGCGTGGTTCATGAATCTGCGTTACTACAAATGATTCCAAAGAATACGATTGCCGTAACACCCCAGGAAGCACGCAGCCTGATTCAATTAATTGATGCGCTTGAAGATCACGATGACGTCCAAAACGTGTACACGAACGGCGACATTCCAGATGAAGTGATGAAGGAAGTAGCTTAACACGTGCGCATTGCCGGTATTGATCCGGGAACCATTCGTTCAGGAATTGGGATTATCGAATCAGGGTCGGGAGGAACTACACTTCTTTTTTCAAATACAATTCATGCTGGTGCACACCGGCCTCTTTCTGAGCGTTTGAGAATTCTGTTTGATGGATTTCAAAATGCGTTTGAAAAATGGAAACCTGATGTTGTGGTGCTTGAAAATGTTTTTTACCGTAAAGACTTTAAGGCTGCGATTAAAGTTGGTGAAGCTCGCGCGGCTGCAATGATTGCAGCTGAAATTTCCGGCTCAGAAGTTGTCGAATACGCACCTGCTCGAATCAAGCAGTCGGTGTGTGGAAACGGCCGAGCAGCAAAAGATCAAGTTCAATACATGATTCGCCACTTACTTAAATTGCGCGAAACGTTGCCGCCAGATTCCTCAGACGCAGTTGCCTGCGCCTTGTGTCATCTCAATACAGTTAAAAATCCCTTACTTGCTGCAAAGCGGGTGGCGCATGCTCTATAACTATCTTCGTGGAAAACTGACTGAAAAAACACCTGCACGCGTAACCGTTGACGTGGGCGGAATTGGTTTTGAAGTAGCTGTACCGCTTGGGACTTCTGAAAAACTTCCAAGTACAGGCATCGACGTGAAACTTTGGATTCATCATTTGGTTCGTGAGGACGCTGAACTGCTATTCGGGTTTCTAACTGAGGAAGAGCGTTCTTTATTCCGGCTTTTAATCAGCGTTTCAGGAATCGGCCCAAAACTTGGCATTACGCTTTTGTCTGGTCTTGGAGCGGCTAAGCTCAAACGCGCTATTGTGGAAGGTTCCATCATCGCACTTACTGAAATTTCAGGAATTGGAAAGAAAATCGCTGAGCGGCTTATTGTAGAGCTTCGAGAAAAAGTAGTGATGGAACGCTTCATAGATGCCGACAAAAAAGAAGGGAAACATTCAGCGCAGGACACCCTGATTCAAGATTCGCTTCAAGCGCTTGTTTCACTTGGGTACAGCAAGCAAAGCGCCAAAAATGCAATTGACAAAGCGCTTTCCTCTGGCCAGCGCGACAAACATCTTGATCCTGAGCATTTGATTCGGGAGTCTCTCAAGCACATTCACACTGCGGGGTTTTGACCGATGCTCATTCAAGATTGAAATTGAAACTTCCAATTTCAATCTGCACAGTACCGAGCGGAATATTCAAAATCAATTGAGTCGAGGTAATATAGATGGAAGAAGAACGGCTGATTACTCAAGAACCTCGAGACGAAGACATCGAGGTTGAGGTTTCTTTAAGGCCAAGTCAGTTTGACGAGTTTATTGGTCAAAAGAAAATCAAAGAAAATCTTGGCATTTACATTGAAGCGGCAAGAAAGCGCGAGGAGTCTCTTGACCACATTCTTTTATTTGGCCCCCCCGGTCTTGGAAAAACCACACTTGCGCACATTATTTCCCGTGCAATGGAAGCTGAAATCCACATCACCTCAGGACCAGTTCTGGAGCGGCCCGGCGACTTAGCTGGCATTCTAACCAATTTAAAAGCTGGAGACGTGCTTTTTATTGATGAAATCCATCGCCTCTCTCACGTGGTTGAAGAATATCTTTACCCAGCGATGGAAGAGTATTTTTTAGACATTATGCTGGACAAAGGGCCGCATGCCCGCTCGGTTAGAATTAATCTGCCTCGTTTTACTCTGATTGGTGCCACAACACGAAGCGGGCTTTTAACTTCGCCTTTAAGGTCCCGGTTTGGAATTGTAGAGCGCCTCAATTATTATGAAGATGAAGAACTTTGCGCCATTGTCCAGCGCTCGGCGAAATTACTCACCATTGACATTGATTTGGAAGGTGCTTTTGAAATTGCTCGACGCGCGAGGGGAACGCCAAGAATTGCGAACCGTCTTTTGAGACGCGTGCGGGATTATGCCCAGGTGCGGGCTGATGGAAAGATTACCGTGCGTGTTGCAGACGAAGCGCTCAAGATGCTTGAAGTAGACCGCTATGGCCTTGACCAGATGGACCATAAAATTCTGCGTTTCATATTACATCAGTGTCACGGCGGCCCGGTGGGTATTAACTCACTTGCAATTGCAATTGGAGAATCTGGAGAAACGCTTGAGGAAATTTATGAACCCTACCTGATTCAAAAAGGATTTTTGAAACGTACGTCCTCAGGCCGCGTTCTTACAAAACTTGCTTTTGACTATTTCGGCATTGTTCCAAATGAGCGCCAGAAAGATTTTTGGTGACACTTGTGAATTCTCCTGGACGCCTGCTTGTTTTTTCTGGCTTAATTCTTTTGGGCGCTGGACTTTTAATTGAATTAGTCGGAAAAATTCCAGGTGCAGGCAAATTTCCCGGTGACATTTTAGTCAAGAAGGGGCCTGTAACCTTTTATTTTCCGCTCGTGACTTGTCTTGTAATCAGCCTTTTTTTGTCACTGCTTCTCTCATTTTTTTCTAAACGGTAACGGAGCGAGATGCATTTTCTTTTGCTTTGGAAATCCTCACTTGAGATTGGATTCATCTGGGTTCTCATCTATTTTGTCATCAGCTTTCTTCAAGGCACGCGCGCGGTCCAGGTATTAATCGGCCTTGTTATTTTGATGATTCTTTTTAACGTCGCTAAAATCCTTCAGCTGAGCACAATCAACTGGCTTCTTACCAGGGTTTTTGCGGTTGGCGTCCTCGCATTTTTTATTTTGTTTCAACCCGAATTAAGGCGCGGGCTTGCGCGATTGGGTCAAAATACTGTGTTTAATCGGTTTCTTGAGCAGGGAGGAACGATTGATGAAATTATTGAGGCGGCTGTGCGAATGTCTGAAATTAAGCGCGGTGCTCTCATCGCCATTCAAAGAGAAGCGGATTTAAAAAGTTACGTTGAGAGCGGCGTATTGCTTGATGCACGGGTAAGCGCTGATTTACTGCTTTCCATTTTTGCAACTCAGACGCCCACTCACGACGGTGCGGTCATTATTGAGGGCGACCGTCTCCTTTCGGCCGCGTCACTTCTTCCACTGAGTCAGAGCCAGGAACTTTCACGCAGCCTTGGAACGCGGCACCGCGCGGCGATTGGACTGACGGAAGAAACGGATGCTGTGTGCATTGTGGTTTCGGAGGCAACGGGGTCAATTTCAGTTTCGGTGTATGGCAAACTCACGCGCGATTTAGACCAAGAGGGCTTGAGGCGAGTGCTCAAAAGTCTTTTCAGTTCTGAGAAAAAACAAAAGGGATTACGTGATTACCTCCAGCAAAATTTTAATTTTAGGGGAAGCTGGAAGCGCAAGGAAAGGCCTAAGAAAACATGAAGTTTGAGTTTCGGTGGCTCGTGAATAATTTTGCACTCAAATT
Organism: Candidatus Omnitrophota bacterium; assembly: GCA_023247075.1. GTDB lineage: Bacteria > Omnitrophota > Omnitrophia > Omnitrophales > Danuiimicrobiaceae > JAHFHD01. The sequence goes on from JAHFHD010000062.1 coordinate 5,400, forward strand.
TGTTTCGCTTTTGCTTGCGATTGGCTTTTGGTTTTATGTGGTGGGTGAAGAAAGTGTTGAAGTGAGAAAATCGGTGCCGCTAGAAATCGCGGTACCGAGTGAAAAAATTACAGTCCTCAAAAGTTCTGTCCCCAATTTAGAAGTGATGCTCCAAGTTCCGAGGCATTTGTTGGCTGCCGTGTCGAATGCTGAGCTCAAAGCAGTGCACCGAATTGAAAATGTTGAAACAGCAGGTGAGTATTCTTTTTCAGTGGCGGCTCGGGACATTCGGCTTCTTGCTCCGGAAGTGCATGTTGTGCGGATTTTTCCCACTCTGGTTACGGTGACGCTTGATGAAGTGATTGTAAAAAAGCTTCCAATCAAGGTGGATTTTGTGGGAGAGCCTGCTAGCGGGTACCGAGTGGATTCGGAAATGATTGAACTTGATCCAAATGCTATTCTGATGGAAGGACCTAAAGGAGTCCTCGAAACTTTGAATTCAGTTCCGACAGAATCTGTACAGCTTGTGGGGCGTATCCGCTCGTTCCAGAGAAAGATTCGCATCCGCGAGGTTCAGGGCGCGCGACCGATTGGAGAAGGATTCACAGATGCTTTGATTCCCATTAAGGCAGATTTTGTGGAGAAGGAATTTCAAGACGTCAAGGTGAAGCCACTTGGTCTTCCAGCCGGGAGACATTATGTCCATTTGAGTGAGGACCAGGTTTCGGTGACGCTCAAAGGCCCTCTTGCTATTTTAAAAGACATTACCGCTCAGGATTTGCTTGCTTACGTCGATGTGGACGGTTTTAAGGAAGGCAGTCGCCAAGTGACAGTTCAATTTGTTTTTCCTACTGAACTCACCATAAAGGGAAGTCCGCCTCAAGTGGCAGTCGAAGTGATTCGGTTTAAAGCATAAGTTGAATTTATGGTTTCTTCTGTCAAACTCGGACTTAATATTGACCACATTGCAACACTTCGTGAAGCGCGCGGCGGTTCTGAGCCAAGCGTGCTTCAAGCTGCTTTTGAAGGAATTCGGGGAGGAGCTGACGGTATTACGGTACATCTGAGGGAAGACCGTCGCCACATTCAGGATTATGATGTCACCGAACTTCGCAAAAAAATCTCAGTTCCGCTTAACCTTGAAATGTCAATTTCTCCTAGCATTGTCAAAATTGCCTGTACTCTTAGACCCCAAAAAGCGTGTCTCGTTCCTGAATGCCGCGCAGAGCTTACAACAGAAGGCGGACTTGATGTGGTGCAGTTTCAAAAGCGCGTTGCTGCGTGCGTGCGCAAACTCCAGAGCCAAGGAATTCTCGTCAGCCTTTTTATTGACCCCATCCGAGAACAAATCAAAGCTGCGTGGCAGATGCGCGCAGATTTTATCGAGCTTCATACTGGCTGCTATGCCAACGCAACAGGTAAGCGCCGTTCTCTTGAACTCAAGCGTTTGCGTGAAGGCGCGAGTTTTGCGCACACGCTTGGCCTAGGAATTAATGCCGGGCACGGACTTGATTTTAAAAATGTTGGTCCGGTGGCCAAAATTCCAAATGTTTCAGAATTGAACATTGGCCACGCCATTATTTCAGATGCTGTTTTTAATGGTCTCATTTCTTCCGTTCGCCGGATGAAACATCTCATCAAAAATGCACGAAGCTCAAAACATCCTAAGTAAAGCAGCTTCTTTTTTAATTCGGAAGCGCAAGCCGAATACACACAAAGGAGATTTCGGCAGAATTTTAATTCTTGCCGGCTCTCGCGGGATGAGCGGCGCCTGCTATTTAGCTAGCTTTGCTGCTCTTCGCTCCGGAGCGGGACTTGTGACGGTTGGCGTCCCCGAAAGTATTGTGAGTCCGCTCGCCAAACGCTTTACGGAAGCCATGATGCTTCCGCTTCCCGAAACTAACGCCGGCACTTTAAGTGTGCGCGCATTTCCTAAAATTGAGAAATTTTTAAAGAAGGTCAATGTGCTCGCAATTGGGCCCGGTCTCAGCATCCAAAGTGAAACGCAGCGTCTTGTCCGAAAAGTTGTTCTGGCTGCTGACAAACCCCTCGTCATCGATGCAGATGGTTTGAATGCGTTTAAGGGAAGAGCGCACTTGCTTCGAAAAATCAAGTCTTCTGCAATCTTTACGCCACACGCTAGTGAATTTGTGAGACTTTTTGGCGGTGCTCGGCCCACAACAAAGGTAGAAAGAATTCACCGCGCTGAAGAAGAATCCAAAAAATTTGGTGTGACAATTGTGCTAAAAGGTCATCAGACTGTGGTTGCTCAAAAAGAAAAAAAGAGTTACGTGAACAAAACTGGAAATCCCGGAATGGCGACGGCTGGTTCTGGTGATGTTTTGACCGGCGTCATCAGCGCATTTCTTGCTCAGGGACTAGAACCTTTTTATGCTGCGTGTTTGGCTGTACACGTTCATGGTTTAGTTGGAGATTTTGCCGCAAAAAAGGTGGGTAAAATTTCACTGGTGGCAAGCGACTTACTTGACTTTCTTCCAGCTGCCATTCAAGCAAGTATTTCATAATTGCGGGGATGACCGGCTGGTCGCCCCTGCTACTTCTTGTTTGCTCTTCTGAATATTAAGGTTTCGCTCAGCGGAGGAGAGGTCAGGTTTGAGCTTAAGCGCTTCCTTAAATTCAACAATTGACTCCTCAAGCTGCCCTGCTTTTCCGAGCGCAATTCCGAAGTTATTGTGCACGTAAGGATTATTTGGGTCTAATCTAAGTACTTCCCGGTAATGGCCAATTGCTTCGTCAAAGTCTCTTTTACCTGTCAGTAAATTTGCAAGATTATTGTGGGCGCTCATGTTATTTGGTTCCAAGTGAAGTGCTTCTCTGTAATGATTAATCGCATCAGTTTGTTTTTCCTCGGTGGCGAGTAGATTAGCAAGATTGACGTGAGCATCTGCATATTCCGGGTTAATTGCAAGCGACTCTTCAAAGCGGCCGCGTGCTTCCGTTTCCCTTCTTTCATTCACGAGTAAAGCGCCTAGATTATTTTGTGCGCGGTAATTTTTCGGGCGTTTCCGAACCGTGTCCTCCCAAATGCTGATTGCACTTTTGTAATCCAGATTTCTTTGGAATGTGAGCACGCCAAACAAGATAACAAAAGGAATCGCTGCAAAAAGAATCAATCGGAATGATTTTTCTTTCTTAATACCCCGCGCATTTAAAAGTGAGAACGTTCCAAAAACAATTGAACTAAGTACAGCCGCAAGCGGAAGGTACATTCTGTGTTCAGCCGCAAGGTCTTTAATAGGCATGACGCTTGAAGTAGGTGCTAGGATGAGAAAAAATGACATACCCAAAAAACCAAGTGGGGAATTTTGAAGAATACCCACTACTGTTCCAAGAAAAAAAATGAGAATAACAAGTGCGGGAAGGGCAGCGTCCTTAAAGTTTTCTGCGACTGGCCACAAATAATCAAAACACAATGGACGGGGCCAAAAAGCAAGTCTGACATAATGAAGCAGGACTCCTGGTTCTGAAATTAAATACGCTAGAGGTGTGATGCCTTGAAGGCCAAAGCCAGCAGAAACTGGCATCTGTAGCCGCTCTCTAAAAATGATGGTTGCAAAGAGGACAATCCAAGTTGTGCAAAGCGCGAGATACATTCCTACGCGCTTTTTCAATAATTCTCTCCATGATTTTGAAAAGAAAATCCGGTCGTAAAGAATCGCGAGAAGTGGAGCGGTAACCATCACTTCTTTTGTTGCCATTCCAAGCGCGCTTGAGAGAATGGCGGGCCACATCCACCGCATTCCTGTGCGCTCGCTTGATTCAATACTCCGTGCAACGCTGTAGAGAGTGAGCAGGTAAAAGAGACCCATTAAGGATTCACCGCGTTGAGTGAGGTAAGTCACGCTTTGAGTTTGCAGCGGATGAACAGCCCAAAGGAGTGCAATTGTCCAAGCAAGCCCCGAACTAAAATCTCCATAGCCAGCATTTAATTTTGGGCTCAGTAAAGTTCTGCGAATAAGTCCGAACAAAACAAGCGAAGTACAGACGTGAATCATTAGATTAAGCGCGTGGTAAGAAAAAACTTGCGTGCCTGTAAGCGCATAATTAAGAGCGAAGCTTAAATGAAGCATTGGTCTGCCTTGGGTGATGAGCTTGCCTAGCGTTACATTTGGCGCACTTAAAATTTGAAGCATGCTGTCATCATCAAGCAAAAAGGGACACTGAAAGCTTGAACTGTAAGCAAGAGCGGTACCCATTATTAATAGAAAGGTAAGAAGGGGAGATGTTTTTTTAGCGCCGAAAGTATTCATTTTGACTCAGTGCCTGTTTCAGTCGTGTCTAAAGATTTTAATTTGGCAAGTTCTTGCTTGGCTTGCTTCAATTCCGTTGAGAAGACAGTGAGCATTGGGTGGTCTGGGTCAAGCCGAATTGCTTCCTTGTAATGACGAATTGATTCTTCGAGCAGCTCTTGCTTTGAAGTGTTTAACGCAGAATGAGTCTGAAAGGATTCATTTAATAGCAAACCTGCTAAATTGGCATGTGTTTGAACAAAGTACGGGTCAATCTGAAGCGCTTTCTTGTAATGTGCGGCCGCTTCATTTATTTTTCCTTGTTTTGCAAATACGAACCCCAGACTTCCATGAGCAACTGCGTAGTGGGAATCAACCTCAAGTGCGCGTTCGAATATTTTTTGTGCTTCTTCAAATTTCCCCTCTCGCGTTAAGATGATGCCGAGATTATTGTAAGACTGAATATTTTCAGGGTTCAGTTGAATGGCTTCTCTGTACTGTTTCGCAGCTTCATCAATTTGTCCACTTTCGTGCAGTGCCATGCCCAGGTTTGCGTGAGCGCGCGTGTTGAGCGGCTGCTTATTAACTGTGTCTTGCCAAATCGAAATTGCACTTTTGTAATCTTGATTGCGGCGAAATGTTGTGACCGAAAGAAGGAGTGTCGCCACCGTAAGAATACCAAGGGAAAAAAATTTCCCCCAACTTCTAAAATGTCGCACAATTCCATAAATCATAATTACAATTGCTGCTATGACCGAAGCAAGTGGAAGGTACATGCGGTGTTCTGCGGCGACGTCTGCAATCGGCAAAAAACTTGAAGAAGGAGCAAGGAATAGAAAGAATGAGATGCCGCAAAATCCAAATAGGGTTGAGCGGGGGAAGCGAAGTAGAAAGAGTGAGCCAGACAAAAGTAGAGTCACTGCAATGAGTGGGGGGAAAACTTCCGGTCTCAAAATTTCAAGTGGCGAGAGATAATCAAAACACAAATTGCTCGGCCAAAAAGAAAGATGGAGGTAGTGAAGAATTGTATTGGGTTGACTTAAGAAATAATTAAGAGGGGCGAATCCGCCACCCGAAAATCCTACGCCTCTCGGTATTATTCTGGGTGCCTTGACTAAAAAAGTTGCTGCAAGCAATCCCCAACTTAAAAACAGTCCAATGTAAAGCCCCTTTCTTTTTTTGAGGATTTCTGACCACGAAGAAGACAAAAAAATTCTGTCGTAAATAAGTACAAGGATTGGACAGGTGAATATGGTTTCTTTCGTAAGAATACCAAGCGCGCATGAGATGATTGCAGTGAGGGCCCATTTGGATTTAGTATTTGAGAGATGAAATTTTGAAATGGCATAAAGTGTTAAGAGGTAGAAAAGTCCGGCAAGAGATTCTGCTCTTTGAATAATGTAATTGACACTTTGAGTTTGAAGTGGATGGACAAGCCATAGGAGCGAAATGGCAAAAGCAAGAAAAGATTCCGAGCCCGAATAATAGCACGCAACTCGCGGTGATTTAAGTGTGTTCCGAATCCATCCAAATAATGCGAAGCTTGAGAGAATGTGAATCGTGATGTTGAGGACGTGCCAGCTTCGGACGTCGAGTTTCGAAATTGCGTAGTTAAGAGCAAGTGTAAAAATAAGCACCGGACGGTCGTCTCTTACCCATTCGCTGCAACGGGAAAAGCTTCGGATGGCGGTGTTTTTAACAATCCAGAATTCGTCGTCGAGAAGGAATGGGCCTGCAAGACTATTGGAGTAAACAATTAGTCCTGCTAGAGCTAAAAAGAATAGGAATAGAAAGTGCAGATTGTTTGTGTTTTGCATGCTCGTTGCTTGACTGATTCCCTTTTGTTTCACGATGTATGAATCATCGGCAGCAGAGCTAAACGAATCCAATAAAAATCCTACCTTTATTTTTCGAAATGGTTTGAGTAGAATGAGCTCGTTCTTTATTTGTATTGCTTTAGCTTTGTGAAGTTTATATTACTCTTGTCATCTAGGTAGGGGCGACCAGTTGATTGTCCCTACAGCTACTTAACAAGACTAAAAAGCTCTTTTCAAGCTTCCATTGAATAATTCTTTAAATTAAGCTGGCGTAGCTCAGGGGTAGAGCAGCTGTTTTGTAAACAGCGGGCCGGGGGTTCAAATCCCTCCGCCAGCTCAGACAAATAAAGCGGCGTCGGGACTGCAAAAAGACTGTCCCTCCGCCAGCTCAG
>JAHFHD010000062.1:11937-13745 GCA_023247075.1 Candidatus Omnitrophota bacterium
TCCCTCCGCCAGCTCAGACAAATAAAGCGGCGTCGGGACTGCAAAAAGACTGTCCCTCCGCCAGCTCAGTTTATTACGGAGTTTAAATTAAGAATTGTATTATTCTAACCATGCAGGCAATCCTAAATCTACAATTGAAATCGAAAATTTAATGGGGAGTTACCCAAGCGGCCAAAGGGGACAGACTGTAAATCTGTTGGCTTATGCCTTCAGTGGTTCGAATCCACTACTCCCCAGTATTTTTGCACAAGAATAATTTTGTCACTAAAGATGATGTAAAAAGTAATGATTTACAGTGGATTGCCGACAATAAGGAACAATGATTAGCTACATAATTTCTCCCGTCCTTACTTTTTTTAGCAAGCGTTTGTATCAGCAGGTAATGCGTTCTGACTGGCAGCGGGGATTTTTTTATTTGTTTTACCTGACTGGACTTTTTGCCCTTTTCATATTTTTTCTTTCCCAGCTAATTTTACTCCCCTTCGTGGATTCTTTAAGCGGATGGCTGATTCGGTCAATTCCAGTGATGACATTAACCAGCTCCGGTTTAAAAACTGACGCTAAGCAGCCAGTTGTAATTGAATATGTAGGTTTTGGACCGATTTGCGTCATCAATACAAATAAAAATGTGGAAGACATTGTACGCGAAGGCCCCTGGGCGCCTATTCTTGTGGGTCAAACAAAAATCCTCATTAGCCAATCTGCCAAAACTTTTGATAAACACACGTCACAAATCATCGATCTTGGCGAAATGATGAGAAAGCTTGCTGAGGAAAAACGTTCCGTAACCATTTCAAAGCAGGTCATGACAGAAATTGCTCGGAAAATGAAAAGCCTTCTTTTTCCAATTGGGATTTTAATATTCAGCCTAGTATTCCTTGTTTGGGAGTTACTTTCAGCCCTTTTTTATTCAGTCATCGCACTTATTTTAAATCGATTTAGGAAAGAAAAATTGCGCTATTCCAATTTATTTTCTCTTGCGTGCTACGCAATTACGCCGATTACGTTGATTCAAATTGTCAAAATTTCAATTCCAGGAGTCTACCTTACAATTAATATGTTTTTTGTGCCTGCTCTTACAATATGCTACCTTGCATATGCCTTGTTTGGAGTTCCTCCAAAAAGTAGCCAAACCATTTGATTAAAATAACTTAACGCGGGTGTAGCTTAATGGTAAAGCCCTAGCCTTCCAAGCTGGACACGCGGGTTCGATTCCCGCCACCCGCTCATTTAAAGTCCCTTAAAAGTTCTTTACTTGTGAGATGCAATTGTAAAAATTTAAAAATAAGTTTTTAAGTGTTGACACACCTAATTTTTTTGATAACATATATCACTTTTATTCATAGCATCAGTGTCTTATTTTCTTCGCTACCATTTAATCACTAAATAAAATCACGTGGTTTTTTTGTCCCATGATGGGACGAAATTCATCATGGGTGGGGTAGTTTTCGCTTTTCGCGTGAAGAACATCAAAGTGGCGCGAACGTTCGCGCTGCTGTAGCTCAGTTGGTAGAGCACGTCCTTGGTAAGGACGGGGTCGCCGGTTCAATCCCGGCCAGCAGCTAGTGACAACTAAGTATTGAAATTAGAATGCCAATTTCAATTTTGTACAGCAGCTCGTAGGCTTAACAAAAAAAGAAATTATTCAATCAGTTAAAAATAGCAATCGAACGGTAGGGGAGAGGCTATCATGGCAAAAGAAAAATTTGAACGCACCAAACCTCATGTCAACATTGGAACCATTGGTCACGTAGACCATGGAAAAACATCTTTAACCAGTGCCATCACTATGGTCTTAAGCCAGCAGG
>JAHFHD010000142.1 GCA_023247075.1 Candidatus Omnitrophota bacterium
AAAAAATTAAAATCGCAGCTTATGAAGAGAGCGGACCGGACAGAGTTACTGCGCTTAAACAATTGATTGACGCGGCGTTTAATCAATACACAGGTCCAAGTGCAAACTTAGATTCGCTCAGAAGTGATGGACTGGTGATTGGCATTCTGAAATTCGCAATCGCCAATCCAAATTTAAATGAAGGGGAGCGTAATCAGTTGTATTCATATTTGAGGCAGAGAATGGCAGAACTTAATACCAGTGAAACCAAATTATCAGACCAGGTTCAAGATGCGCTTTTTTCTCTTCAAACAACGATGATCTTTAATGAAGGAAAAATGAAGGGGAAGTTTGATGTACTTGAGCAAAATGGTGAAGAAGCTTTTAATCAAGCAGCTTTCTCAGGACCTAGCGACGGTCTCTTTGAGATTTTTAAGGAGCAACTTAAGGCTGTTTATGGTGCAGATTCGATGCCTGAAATCTTGGAATCTCGGCTTTTAATTTATCAATCTGAGGCGTTTGAAAATTATGTTTATCGCAGTACCTTATTTGGAAAGAAGAGCTCGAGGGACCTTAACGCAATTAAAGCCAGCGGAGCAATCCGTGCTGAGATTGGGATTAGAGAAGTACAGAAACAGTCACTGCGTGCAATGTTAGATGGAAAAATAGCTTTGGCGTACACCGCTGCAGGAAAAAATATTGTGGCGCTTTTGAGAGCAAGCACTGACATTGTGCTCGCTCGTGAGTTTAAAGATTCTGTTGGGGCGCTGATTCTCGCTGAAACCAATACGAAAGCTGCTGATTTTGTAACGGGAACAGCGTCACTTTCAGTAAAGGGTGTTCAAAACGATCAAGGTGGAAATTTCGTAGTTGAAATTAAAAATCAAACTCTCGCAAAGTTATTTGGAGCAGGTGAACTGATTGACATTGAAAAAATGATGGATCCAAGCAGTGGAGAATTTTCCAAGTTAACGACAGCATTAACAAATACAAATGCAATTAAAGTAATTGCCCCAGATCAAATTGGATTTGCTGCGATGACTTTGAAAAATAAAGAAAAGGAAGAGCAAAAAAATGGTTCAAAAGAAGTAAGCGCTTATGAAGCATTTGTTACCTTGATTGATTCAATTGGAATTGAGGAAATTGATAAATTTGCAACCAGCCGCACTCATTACATTATTTCAGACACCCAAAACGAAGTGAGAAATCCAAAAGCCTTTATTGACGGCATTTTCCGGCTTTACAAAGCGCTTGGCGCAGGATCAGATGTTAGGGGAAATGGAACGCTTGAGAATTTAAGCACGGAAGAAGGTTTGACCTTTGACAGCAGTGGAAAAGAAATTGGAACAGCAAAACGAGAACATGTAATTCGAAGAATTTCAACCAATCAGGAAGCGGGAGACAAAATTACTGAAAAAGACCTCGCAGAGTCAGACGTCATTGTTGTAGAAGGTGAAGGTGAAGATGTTCGGGTTTCACTTTCAAAGCCGCTTAAAACCCGCCTGTTCAAGAAATATCATGCCCCGTTTGTCGATGAAGCTGTTCGTGCGCTTGCGATTCAATACGGAAAAGGCTTTGAAAATATTCTTGGCGAACTTGCACCAAAATCAAATGGGTCAATGCAAAAAACCCATTTTAGTGGACGTGTGACCAAATTAATTCTTTCGTTTGTGGCAAATGATGTCACAGACGCAAAAATCAAAGACGAAAAAAACCTATTGGCGAGTTTGCAAGAGAGACTCACAAAAGCCAAATCATCTTCAAACAACTTAGCAGAGATAAATCGACTAGAGCTTGCGATTGGGCAAATTGAACAAAAAATCAAGGAATTAAATGAGTCAAAAATTACAGTTGGCGAGCTGGAAAATTCTTTGACACAAGCAACAGACACAAGCATGGGGATACTTAAAATTATTCAGGACAGAGCTGCTTCAAATCAATGTAGTACGAGAATCAGCTTGAGTAGTATTAGTACTAAGGTCCAGTCAATACGCGCGGCCAGGCATTCAGAGATTGAGGGGTCAGGTTTCAACCTTGAATTAAGTCGCGACAACCATAATAACATTGTGATTAAGGGGCGCCGCGACATAGATGTGATTACTGAGCGGGATTTAGAAAATTGTAGAAGCGGCGCTTGTGTTTTAAATCGCAATAATCACGTCAGCATAACACTTGTTGGCAATGAACTTGTCATACAGAAAAACATCAAAATTTCAGGCAGCACAGCCACATTCAGCCCAATTGCGGGTAACTTGCTTGGTTTAGAAACATCTGCAATCAGCCGATCTGGTTTTGGATTAAAAATAGCGGACGATTCCGAGACGGCTAATGGATGGGTGTTTTCATCTGAGCCTATTACGGGTGATATGGTTCAACGTCATTTAACCCCATCCTTAGTAGGAACTTCTAGAGATACAAATCAGAGAATTGCAAGTGTTGTTAGCAAACAAAATCTTGTAAGCACTATGGTTGATATTGCTCTTACTTCACGCAAAAATGGATTTTCAAATTTGACGTTTATCGATGACCTCACAGACTTCAATTTATATATTGAAAAAGTTCTGGAACAGGCGAAAAGTTCAGGACTGCCTTTAACGCCGATCAAGAACATTGGAAGGCTTTTGCAAGCGGTAGAAATTAAATATGAAAAGCTGCGAAAAGAGGCTGGAAGACTAAGTGGTTCACGTGTCAACAGCGCAAGATATCAAGAAATAACGAAAGAGCTTGCCAAAGAAAAAGAGGAACGTGACAAGGTGCTTAAGCAGGAGGAAGCGCGGCTTAGCACAGAGCTCGGAGCTGGAAGCTATCTTTTTATTATTGATAGCAGCACACACTCTGAATTAATTCCTATGATTGCGAGAGTGGCCGCTCAAAAGGGATTTCCAGCGTTGATTGTGACCAATAACATTGAAGACACAAGCCAAGGTATTGATTTTCAAGGAAGTAAGTACACCTTAACGATGAAATCACCGTCAAGTGGTTTTCGGCAATTGATGCAAACTTCAGGCCGTATTCGTAGGAGCGAAGGCGCAGAAGGTCATCGTTACGTTTTGATTCCACAGCAGCAGTTTGAGGCTTCAAAGGCGGATGTGATTCGGTTTTTTCAAGAATTAAAATCTGCACTTAAGCTTATTCAATCTAATTTTGAGCGGGAGCTCTTCAATTCATTTAGAGTACGGGAAATTAATGCAGAAACCTATTCAAGGGAAATGGAAAAGAATGAGTTTAAAAAGACGCTTGAAGCGCTTGAAAAGTTTGGGCGAAATAGAACACTGAGTCGGGAGGAATGGTTTTTGGTTACCTCTGCTTACCATTACATTGAAGGCGATGTTTCAGGGGCGCTGCTTTTTAAAATTGAAGAGAATTTAAAGGCGGTGGCTCATCGCACATTCCGTGATTTAATTGAAGAGGCGAGCGGAACTCAAAGCGATTCACTGACTTCTACTTACCGAAACTGGCAAAATCGGGAAATTCAGAAAGACGAAGTCCATCTTGATTATGAAAAAAAGATAAAAATTAGCGGAGCAGAACGGCTTCAAAGAAGAATATTAGCTGAGCTCAGGTCTCAGGAAGAAGCTTTTAGGCGTGCTTATGAAAAACTGGGCGGAAAACTTGAAAAGTTGGATGATAAATTAAGCGATTTGACAAATGAGAAAGACCCGATGCGAACACGCATCCTTCTTTTTATTCAAGATATTAGAGCTGCAAGGTCTGAGGCTTACAAACTGTTTAGTGGAGCTGAGACTGAAAACGCGATTCAAAATCAGCAAGCTGTTTCACCAGAAACAACATTAAAGAGCAAACCAAATAGCTTGCTCGGCACAAATTCGCTGGTTCAAACGGTTCATGAAGCCCGTGAAGTAAAAGATTTAATTATCGGGAAACTTGATACGGGCCGTGAAAAGAAACCCCAAGTTAGCCAGCAATTTGCACAGGCAAATGCCGTGATTGGGCAAGTTGGTGGCACGGCGCAGGAGGATTTAGCTAAACGCAATTTAATTACCCAGCAGCAAACAACTGATGGCAGCCTGACTTCCTCTTGGTCTTTTCAAACGGGGGAGAATGCAGCGAAACTGATGAATGATATTCAGAATCTTTCTCCAGCCGGACTTTCAAATCTATTGAAACATGTACAGGGTCTTAGAAATCGTCTTATTAGTGCTCCTAACTTGTATGACGACAATACCATGCGTCAATATTTCAATGATGAAAAACGTTTTGAGCTTGCGCTCGCTTTGATTGATTTAGGTTTTGTTGATTTAGTAAGTTATGACCGAATTGGACTTACAGAAGTTTTAATGTTAGTAAGTCAATTTGAAGCTGTTCGTGCGAACAAGCAAAATTTGACGACAGAAGTGTTGCATTCAGTGTTTGCTGACGAACGACCTGGTCAAGAACTTCGAGCGCTTCATGCTGCGCTTCATGTAAAAGGTGCAGATGCGCCAAAAGCAGTAATCAAACAGCTTGAAGAAATTTGGAAAATACGAAATGACTTAAATAAAGCAGAAGCAGATCGCACCAGCTTTCTACTTAAGACCTCTACGATCCGTACAAGTACAGAAACCGGTTGGCGTTTTACAGTAAGTCAGTCAACAAATAAGTTTTGGCAGAAACGTTATGACGACAATCGTGAAAGGGTTCTTGAAAAGATTCAGAAAAAAATTAGAAAAATTGATTTGAATTTTATCAAAAGTCTAAAGCCAGAAAGCATAAATTCCGACCAAGCCGCTCTTAAGCAATACCGGCAATCTGTGTGGCTCGCGTTTAGCAGTGTTGCTTTTATGGGTGAGTCGCTTGAGAAGAAGAGCGAATTAACAAAGTTTCCAACCTACTATGATAGTGATGATAACTTTCGAACACTTTTGCAGCTTTCTAATGAACAGCTTTCAAATGCGCTTTCAAAATCACTTAGAGTTCCAAATCTAGTCGCGAAGGCCATAAGCACAAATACATTAGTTAATGAACAAGCATTACGATCAACGGTGCTTGACCTTGCGCTTCATTCTGAAAGAGAAAAATCATGGGTAGGACAGTTAAGAGAATATGTCATGAGACTTATTCAAATTATTCTAAGCTTCGTTAATTCTCAATACATGATGCAAAGAAGATGGGATGAATTGCTGACTGAAGCAGCAAAAAGATTGAGTCGTGAACAAATTGAGGATGGCATTATTCTAGCCATTTCTCAATTAAGTCCAAATAATCAACTAGAGGTAAAAAAACTTACCCAAAAGT
>JAHFHD010000143.1 GCA_023247075.1 Candidatus Omnitrophota bacterium
AAAGAAGCGATTCGGTCCCTCGGGATTCGATTTGCACAGACTCCCTTTGCTGAAACAAAATAGAAATGAGTATTTATCCATAATCCTTTAAATCTCTCCAAGTCCCATTCCCAAAAAGTGAAGTGGGTTTATTTCGCTTGGGTCTTATCATTCCTATTTTTTGCCAGTTTAAGTCCGTCTGCTGTTTCTGCTATTGATGTCCCAAAAAACCACCATGCTTCAATTTCTTCCCAAGAATTTCTTGCTAGTCCATTTGCAAAATTTTTCAAGAAACATCAATACCAAAAAGCACTTGATGTCTTGACGGATTTAGACAAGAAATATCCAGAAGATCCCATTATTCTCCGCTATGAGGCATTGACCCTTGAACGGTTGGGGCGCACGCAAGAGGCAATCCCGCTCTACCAAAAAATACTGTCAGAACATCCGAATTTGGTTTCCGCCCGCTTTTTCCTCGGACGCGCATATGCGAGCGAAGGACAGTACCAGGCTGCATCTGAGGAATTTCGCCAAGTCATTGATGCCAAAGCTAAAGAATACAGTGGATGGGCACACTCAGAATTAAATCGTCTGCACCACAATATCCCCAAAGAAAAATCAAAACCTAAACGAAAACCAAAACATTTTTATTTTACTGGAAAAAGCGGCGTTGTTTATGACAGTAATCCCTTGCTCATGCCAAGCGACCCAAATCTTAGATCTGGCAAAATCAAAAAAGGAATCGATTTTTTGATGAACATGACTGCCGGGTATGCTCCTGTTTTACGGCCCGATTTGAGGTTCGATTTGCTCTACATTGGAGAGGAAAACCTTCACGATTCCCGAACCAGCAGGGTGAATTTCCATTCTCATGGTTTTGCTTTGATTGCCAAGGAGCGGCATTTTTTCGGTCGACACCCTTATCTTTTCGGTGAACGGTATGATTTTCGCTCTAATTTTCTTAAGAGTAACCTTTTCTCAATATCAAACCGATTTCTCTTAAGCGCTGACACATCTTTTGTCCAAAGAACACGCACTCATCTTTATTCCCGCTTTAATGTTCTCAATTTTGGACCTGATGGGTCGCTGCCATCTGAAACTTCACGGGATGGCTTTCGAATGGGCTTTGGTTTTACTCAGTATCTTTACAGCGCCAATCTCCGGAGATTCCTTTTCATAAAAGAGGAATTCAACCTCAACGAAACACGCGGGGATAATTATAATCGGAGAGGACTTTTGAGCCGTGTTGGAGTCCATGCACCAGTTGATTTTTTAAAGAAAACAGACTTGGATGTTTCCGGAGGTTTTAGTCTTGGAGCTTATCCTGATTTTTCATCCCTCTCAAGGTTGGATCTGGAACAGCGTCAGGATGAAAACTGGGACATTTATTCAGGACTGACCTACCGCTGGCGGTCTTGGTTTGCAATACGAAGCTTTTACCGATTCATTAAATCCGTAAATCACAATAATTTCTTTGACCGCGACCGACATATGGCAGGCGGAGAAATTATTTTTTCAGTTTAACGGGGGTGGATTTTGAAAATCCGATTTTTTTTAATTGTAAGTTTTTCCCTGTTTGCAGTTACGGGAGTCAATTCCGTGTTTGCAAAAGGAACAAATCAAAACCGTGACCTGACAGTGGATCAAGAACTCGCGGGAGCGGGGTCTGGAATCCTCTCCCCTGGCCAGAATGAAAATGCTGCGCAGAATCCCAATGTCCCGGGCAGTTCAGATTTAAGCCACTCGGATTCAGGAACAAAACTGCCAAGTCGCAATGTTACTATTCCTTCGCAATCTGCCAACACTACGACTCCTAACATCGGAAATAATTCTATTTCCGGAATTACAAACACTACTACTAATACTCAGGAAAAACTGACAAATACTTCCGGGTCAACCACAAGTCCTGCAAGTGGAACAACGATTGATGCAACCGTCAGTGCAGGAGGCGCTACGGCTTCAGTGGATTCAACAGTAAGTACGGGTGGAACCACTGTAACAACAGACACAAATGCAACTACAAACATTCCTGATTCAACCACAAGTCCTGCAAGTGGAACAACGATTGATGCAACCGTCAGTGCAGGAGGCGTTACGGCTTCAGTGGATTCAACAGTAAGTACGAACGAAACGGCTCTGACAACAGACGCCAGCACTCAAGAAATCATCACTTCTATTGATACTGAATTAGGCGTCGATGCTTCCCTGACAACAGACCCAACAACTACAGGTACTGACGCTTTAGATTCAACTACGACAATTGACACAGCAACTACAGACACAGGCACTTTGGGTACAGCTACATCGACGAGTACAGCAACTACAGGCACTGGCGTTTTAGATTCAACTACGACAATAAACACAACGACTGCAGACACTAGCATTTTGGATGCAACTACGACAATAGACGCAACAACTACAGACACTAGCATTTTGAATGAAACAACAACCGCAGATATAATTGGTGCTTTAGATGCAACCACCACCACGGATGCAATGACTACAGACACCGCAACCTTAGACACCACCACAACTGCAGAGATTGACGCCAGCGGTGCAGCTATTGGTTCAGAAGCAGACATCGGTGTTGAAGCTGATGTCGATGGAAGTGTGTCCGGAGATGACGTTGGAGCTGACCCAGCAGACGGACTTTCTGCGGCCCCCTCCGGTTCAAGCGTACTCTAATTTTTTTTAGGAACTTCAAGAAAACTCACCTTCTTTCCCCCCTCTCTCAGAAAATAAGGAGATAATTGGCAGTATTTTGGTTTGCCAAATTACCTCGCCCAGGGCATACTTTATTAAATATATTAATAAGTCAATAATATGTCCAAATGGAGGGGTGCTGTGTGTTGG
The DNA here is from genome assembly GCA_023247075.1 of Candidatus Omnitrophota bacterium. Classification (GTDB taxonomy): domain Bacteria; phylum Omnitrophota; class Omnitrophia; order Omnitrophales; family Danuiimicrobiaceae; genus JAHFHD01. The sequence continues at coordinate 2,833 of JAHFHD010000143.1, forward strand.
GAAAGGCAATCAATTTATCTTAAAAAGGGCTTCGCATTTTTACTTGCCCTCTGCCTTGTACTTGAAGTAAATCCTTCTTTTGCAGCTTCTCCCACCCCATTAAATTCAGCCGTGCTAACTTTAAATCAACCTTTTGATTTTCAAAAGCTAACTGTCCCTTCTCAAATAGGAAGCATTAAAGAAAAATTTTTGGGCAACAAACCAACAACTGTTTTTTTGATTCAAGATGCCCATTCAATTCCGTCTGCACAACAAAACATTGGAGCATTAATCCAATATTTTCAAAACGAATACGACGTGGACGTCACTCTCTTAGAAGGAGTTAGTACAAATTTAGACCCGCAAATTTTCAAAAGTTTTCCAGACCCCAAGCTCCTCAAAAAAGTGTTGAACAAGTATGCTGAACGAGGTGAGCTTGCGGCTGGAGCGGAAGCTGCCATCTTTTCCACTCAATCGCGAGCTCAATTTGAAGGGATTGAAGATTGGAATTTGTACCAGGAAGGCATCAGACTTTTCCTAGATGCCGCCAAAAATGAAAGAACGATTCGTGAAGACTTAAAATCAAAAAGAGAGAAACTGAAAGAAAACAAACGCAAGGTCTATTCCAAAGAGCTTTTAGAAGTCGACCAACTTCTAGGCGAGTTTCAGGAAAATCAAATGGGTTTTGTTTCAATCCTTAAGAAGCTCACAAAATTCAAAGTACCTGAAAAAGAATCTGAACTTGGCGTCATTTACTCCGCAATTTCTAACGCCCACAAAGAAGACACCTCACTTGAGCAGGAAGTAAATAGAATGGCTCAGGAAATTTCTAAAAGATTACGGCGGAAACAAACTGCCGACAATCAACACCCTATTGTCATTCTGAGCCCTTCGCGTGTCATCCTGAACGAAGTGAAGGATCTAGCGCTCAGGGTAAACTCCGTGAAGAATCTAGCGAATGCCAGATCCTTCGGGCTGCTACTGGGACACCACCCTCAGGATGACTTAAAAAAGTTTAATCAAAATCTTCAGGCATTTCAGACTTTGAGAATGAGCCCTGAAAGTTTTGCACTTTTCTTAAAAGATTTGGCCAAAAAATATGAAATCCCCGTCCACGCTTCGAAGAGATTAAAAACTCTTACCAGTTATGAAAAGCGAATCCAAGACATTCAAGGTACAAATCTTTTCAGTGAGTTTGAGCGCTACACAGAATCAATCAAAACTTCCCTTTTTCGCAGCGATGAAGAGCGAGCCATTGACCGTGAAGACCATGAGCTTCGACTCTTTGAACGTCTAAGTCATATTGAGCTCAACCGTAAAGACTGGGGGGAAATTAAAGAAATCCTGTCATTGCGAGCCAACATACCAAGAAGTGGCGAAGCAATCTTAGATCCGGGATTGCTTCGTCCCGGCCACGCTGCGGCCAGTCCTCGCAATGACGTCTCTGAATTTCAAGCGCATATTGCTTTCTACCACAACGCTGAAAAGCGCGAGCAAATATTTGTTCAAAAAATAGATTCATTTATTAAAAACAAAAACCCAAAATCTCTCATCATGGTTGCTGGTGGATTTCACACAGATGGAATTTCCAAAAAGTTGAAAGACAAAGGCATCTCATTTGTTTCTGTCGCTCCAAAGATGAATCAAATTCCAGAAAAAATAAATTACCAAGACCAAATGCAAGGCAAAGTGTCGTGGAACAATTATTTTAAAGTCAAGAATGGTAAAGTGAATTTGTATGATGCGTTTGTTCAGTCTGTGCGTGACCAGCTAACGGCAGAGGCGGGTTCTAAATATGCTCTTGAGACGGGTTCTGAATCCGCCCCTGCACTAAAATTTTGGCGCGACCAAATCATTCGTGACCTTGCTATTCAGGGAAGAATTGAAGAAGCAAGCGAGTACACGCGTTTCATTGACGAGGCAGGGGCGTATCGCAATACGCCCCTGCGCCAATTGGATCTGATCACCGAATGGCAATCCAATATCCACCGCTTTGTCGACGGCCTTCGCCATCTCAAAAATGAAAATCAAATTACCGAAGCAAATCTTCTCAAACTGCTTAAACCTTCTTTAATCCCGGCTGCCGCCACGAGTCCCGCATCTCTTACCCACTCTGAACTCCGTGCGGATTTATTGCCTAATGTTGCAACAAACCACCGCGTCCAAAATAAAATTCTAACGTCCCACTCCGAGATGCGCTCAAACAGGTCTCGAACTTCCGAAGTCGTTATCGAAACGATTGCCCGCGCGCCTGAAATGCACACTGTTTCGGATTTTATCCCTTGGCATGAAAAACAAACCCCTGAAACTTTGCCCCGCCACGGCGCGCCAAATCAAAAGTTGGGCGGCAGCCGGGCGGCGCTGCTCTTAAATAGAGACAGAAAAATAAGAGGCAGTTTGCG
>JAHFHD010000144.1 GCA_023247075.1 Candidatus Omnitrophota bacterium
GATTTCAAATCACCGCTGACGGCAGGACCGATTTGGTCTACGCGAAGGATTTCGTATTTTTTTCCGGCTATTTCTTGAGCCGCCTGTTCAATATCCTCTATTTTAGAGTGCTTTGTCTTAATCACAAATTGATTGTCCGATGCATTACCATAATATTGAATGGAGGCTTCTTTTAGTCCGTGCTTCTCAAGCGCATGCCGAAGCGTTCCTGAATCCACAGGAGTATGAAAACCAATTTGAACCAGTGTGCCGCCCGTAAACTCAACTCCAAAATTTTCTTGTCCTCTCAGAAAAAACACACTCATGCCCAAAATCAAAGTCAGAACGGAAAACCCATACCCCCAAAAACGACCTTTCAAAAATCGAAAATTGGTAACACCAACCAATTTCATCATTTTTAAATTTAAATGTGGATTCCGGCTTGCCAGAAAATCAAAAATGGTACGAGTCACGGTTAAAGAGGAAAACATACTCGCAATCTGTCCAAGCCCCAAAGTAACCGCAAACCCCTTAATCGGCCCCGTGCCAAAAATAAGCAGGATGAGCGACGTGATGAAGATCGTGACATTTGAATCTAAAATAGCCGCAAATGCCCGGTGATACCCTGCCGCAAGAGCTGCTTTCGGGGTTTTGCCCAGTTCCATTTCTTCGCGCATTCTCTCAAAAATCAAAATATTGGCATCCACCGCCATGCCGATTGAAAGAATAAAACCCGCAATACCGGGAAGTGTCAGTGCGGAATGAAGCGCGGCCAAAGTTCCAAATATCATAAGGCCATAGACAATAAGACCAATGTTTGCAATGAGACCAGCAAGCAAGTAGTAAAGCGGCATAAAAATAAAAACAAGGAGTGCACCCAGAAGTCCTGCCCGGACTCCCTTTTCAATAGAATCTTTTCCCAAAGTAGGGCCAACTGTGCGCTCCTCAACAATATGAACTGGTGCAGGAAGTGCTCCAGCCCGCAAAACAAGTGCCAAGTCACTTGCTTCCTGGGGCGTAAAATTTCCTGAAATTTGCGCTTTGCCATTGGGAATACGGTCTCGAATCACAGGAGCAGAATGAACTTTACCATCCAGGCTAATCGCAAGTTGCTTGCCAATGTTTTGAAACGTCACCTTGTCAAAAAGCGCAGCGCCCTCTTTATCAAACTGAAGATCAACAACCGACTGGCCGTACTGGTCAAAACTAACGGAAGCGTTTGTGAGATGGTCACCTGTTAATGCTGCCTCTTGTTTCAGGAGAATCTGACCGCCCTTGCCTTTTTGTTCGGCATATTCAAAGCCCGGCGGAGTTTTGCCATCCTGGGCCTTCTGAATCAGCTCAGAATCATCAGAAACAAGCTTAAACTCCAAATGAGCAGTCTTAGCGACAATTTCTTTTGCTCTTTCCCGCTCTGTGATTCCTGGAAGTTGGACAACAATCTTGTCCCGCCCTTCCTTGGTGATGACAGGCTCTTTGACTCCAAATTCATCAATACGATTGCGAATGATTTCAACCACACGATTCACCGCATCCTGCTGGAGTTTTTCCGGGACTTTGTCCATATCCACCTGAAGCAAAAGTTGAATCCCGCCTTGTAAATCAAGACCAAGATTGATTTTTTCTTTTGGCGGGTAAGCTCTCCAAATACAGAATCCAACAATTCCAAGAATTAGCAGCACTTTCCAGCTTTGATATTTACTCATGCAGTCCTTTCTCGCTTTAAGACAGCTTTCATCCAAAAAAAATCAATGGGGTTTGCGTTTGTGTAAAACCTGAGGAGTTCAAACATTGGGTTGATCAAAATAGAGAAACAAATATGACGATCAAATATCTAACCAAGTGCGTCCTAAGTCCTTTCATTGAATCAATTTATCGGCATATTACCATGAGAAATTTAAAAAGGAGATTATTTTTTTACTCTGCATTCTCAAACTCACTCCATCCATTCCAACTTCTGAAGAATTGCTCTAAATGCAGGCTGCTTTAGAGACAGCGGAGGCAAATATTCTCCAATGCGTTTTCTCACCCACCACATTTTATTTTTCCTACGCTCCTCAGCGGTTGCAAAACGGTATTCGTAAAGCTCGGCTCGAATGTAGGCGGGCGGCGCGCCCAAAAATGGATTCTGCTTGAATAATGACGCCACAGGCTGATTTCCTTTAAGAAGTTTTGCCATTAAATTCAGAATCCAAGGATGATGCCTGTAATCTGACATCGCAGCAAACCACATTTGCCAATCAAGTCGGTAGTGGTAAGGCGAAACAATGCACGGACGGCTCGAAGGGTCACCTGGCTTGCATTTAAACTCATAGGCTTTCCACTCGCTTTCAGGTTTTAGTTCAGCGTCACTTGTCCCCTCAAGAATAATTTCACGCCTCGTGCGTGTGATGCCGCCAAAAGCGCCATAAGCATTCACGAGATGAAACGGATTAAAAGTTGCATTCATAATTTGCTTCGGAGAAATCATATTGATGACGGGATTTACACTCAAAAAAAGCATGACGGTAAAAAGTGTCCAAATCATGGCCTTACGCACCACGCTGATTTGAAACGATTCTGGAATTTTTAAGCGGAATAATTTTGCAAGAAATTGGTCATCAAAACATGAAAGTGCAAGCGTAATGGTTAAATAATTGAGCCAGGATAAATTGCCGCTCAAAATAAGCGCAATGTGAAAAATAATCGTGAAAATCCCGCAAACCAGCACAATTCGTCTGGTCAATAAATAACCCCAAGGAACAATCAATTCGACAAAATGAGTAAACAGCACTTCCACTTTATGAAACCAAGCGGGTAAAAAATGAAAGAATGAGCTGAGTGGATTTGGCACCGGCTGAGTTTCGTAGTGGTACATCATGCAGGTTAAATCGCGCCAGCATTCATCTGCACGAATTTTGATTAGCCCGGCACCAAGCATGATTCGAAAAAGAATCCACCGAATCAGCCAAATCATGATTTTAGGCGGATGCATTTTTCGAGACCCAAGAAAAATAGCGAGAAACCCAGCTTCAAGCAGGATTGATTCCCATCCAAAGCCGTAAAATGTTTGGCCAACATTCACAAAGGAGAGGTAAAGAAGCCAAAGCAACCCCCATACAAAACTCGAAATCCATCCAGAAAATCGTTCCGAGATGCCACTCAACGCAGTAAGCGAGAGAATGAGTCCGACCCATGCAGCGGCAACTAGAAAGGAATCTGAGGGATTAAACCAAAAAATACTTGGAACTTGCCAGAAGGTAATTCGCTTCAAGAAAAGTGAAACTGGTAGCAGCCCATTTGAACCGAGAAGAGGAACGAATTGCTGAATGGCAACTAAAAAGGCAGTGGCATAAATGAATGCAAGCGCTCTTTGGAATACGATGCGGGTAATCCAGAATTCGTTCCTGTGCGAAATCAGATTTTCACTTTTGTAGGGAACAGGCATGCCTGTTCCCTACTTGGCAGTACCCTTTGTCATTTCACAAATTTTACTGAGCAGCTCTTCAGAATTGATGGGTTTGGCCAAACAAATGCTGTTTGCAAAAGACACATGCCGCTCTTCATCCCCTTTGTTGAGGATGGCAGTCAACATAATAATGGGAGTGTGTTTTGTTTTTTCCTCAGCACGAAGCTGGAATGCGACTTCAATCCCGCTTAGTTTCGGCATGACCACATCGAGGATGATTAAATCGGGGCGTTCTGAACACGCTTTTTTAAATCCCTCTTCCCCGTCAAAGGCAGTAACCACTCGATATCCATTTGCTTTGAGGCGCTTCTCAAGCAGGGACACAATCTGTACTTCATCATCGACAACTAAAATTTTCGCGCTCATCACCGCCCAGAAACGGTCAAAAGATTTGTTTTTTTCTTAAGCGTCATCAGAACAAGGTAAACAACCAAGCCAAATATGAAGAGGATTGCCCAAAGAGGGTCAAGTAACAATCTTCTTTCCACAACCAAATCCTCTACCAAATCCAAAAGGGTGAAAACAGCGATGATTGCAAAAAAACCGGAATACTCGCGCCTGAGCGCATTTCGCCATGAAAAATGAAGTTCTGAAGGTTTCCAATTTTTAAAGTTTGGAAAAAAAACGGGAGTTTTCTCAGCCCATTTTAAAAAGACATCGCCAAACTCTCTTCTCAAAAACTCTTCTTCAGCAAACATAATTCGTTCGTAATAAATCCAGTAAGCCAACACCGAAACAAGTGACAGCCAAAAAGACCGCATGGAAATAAAAATCCCTGTCCAAATTAAAAAATTTGCCAAATAAAGCGGATGGCGGGTAACAGAATAGAGACCTGTTGTATTTAAACAGCTCGCAGCTTGCTGCTTTGTGTTTCGTCCTGAAGTTCCCCGTGGCGCACAGCTTGTTGCGTAGGCGCGCAAAGCGAGACCTGAAAGTGAAATGGAAAAACAAACAAGCTCTAAAATTCTGTCCATCAAATGGCTATTACCAGGATACCGGTAATTCTTAAAAGCTATTAGAAAAAGAACGACGGTAATAATTGGCCAGTAACTTCTCCATCTAAAAAAGAACGCGCCCTGGCGTTCTAACTCTTCTCTTAACGGCATTTTTTGCTCCATGTAATGATAAAATGGGTTTTTGATTTGTTAAATGAGTGCGTATTTGAGCCATTAGACCTAAGAAAATATCGGCAAGCAAGAAGAAAATCTGTTCTTTTGTGTCACGATGTCCTACCCTCTTTCATTTCAAAGCGCCATTTCCAAATGGCATAAACAGCCGGATAAACGAGAAGTTCTAAAATAAAAGATGTTGCAAGTCCTCCCACCATAGGCGCTGCGACGCGTTTCATCATGTCTGAGCCCGCGCCGTGAGACCACATAATAGGCAAAAGACCGATGAAAGCAGCCATCACCGTCATCATCTTTGGACGTACCCTCTTCACAGCGCCATGAATGATGGCTTCGCTCAAGTCCTCATACGTCTTCATCTTTCCCTGTTTCACCCGCTCATCGTAGGCGAGATCTAGAAAGAGAAGCATAAAAACTCCTGTTTCTGCGTCAAGCCCCATAAGCGCAATCATCCCCACCCAAACCGCGATGGAAACGTGATACCCCAAAACATAAAGCAGCCAGACAGCGCCGATTAAAGAAAAGGGAACTGCCATAAGCACAATGCCGGTTTTTACCGCAGACTTGGTATTGGTGTAAAGCAGAATAAAAATAATAAAAAGGGTGAGCGGCAAAACAATTTTGAGTCGCTCCTTCACCCGTTC
>JAHFHD010000063.1 GCA_023247075.1 Candidatus Omnitrophota bacterium
GCGATGAAAATTTTGAAGGCGCGTCTTTACGAGCGAAAACGTTCTGAGGAAGATGAGAAAATGAAAGCGAAGTACGGCGAGAAAAAAGAAATCGCCTGGGGTTCTCAAATCCGTTCTTACGTTTTTCATCCCTACACGATGGTCAAAGACCACAGGACAAATTATGAAACCTCAAACGGCAAGGCAGTGATGGACGGCGATTTGGATGAATTCATCAGCGCTTATTTAAAACAGAAAGCACAAGAAGGTTCGAAGAATCTGTAAAATAAAATGGAATCTATTTTTGAAATTATGAAGAGGGTTTAATTAATGATTCAAGCAGCTTTGTCGAAGGGACTTTCATTTGTTTCGAAAGTCATTGGTTCACGCAATGACCGGATTTTAAAAAGTCTGCAGCCTGTTCTAGGTCAGATTAACATATTTGAAGACGACCTTAAAAATCAGACCGATGAGGCGCTTCGCCTAAAAACCGCTCAATTTCGCGACCGGCTTGAAAAAGGAGAATCCATCGATTCTATTCTTCCGGAAGCATTTGCGGTGGTGCGTGAAGCGTCGCGCAGAACCATCCGGATGCGCCACTATGATTGTCAAATGATTGGCGGACTCGCACTTCACCGGGGGATGATTGCTGAGATGGCAACCGGTGAAGGCAAAACACTGGTTGCCACGCTTCCTATTTATTTGAATGCGCTTCTCAGTAAAGGTGTTCATTTGGTTACGGTAAATGATTACTTAGCAAAGCGCGACCGTAATTGGATGGGGCCCATTTACGAGTTTCTCGGGCTTACAGTTGGCGTGATTCAACACAGCATGACACCTCCTGAGCGTCAAGCGGCATACCACTGCGACATCACCTACGGAACAAACAACGAATTTGGTTTTGATTATCTTCGCGACAATATGGTCACGCGCATCGAGGATCGCGTTCAACGAAAACTTTATTTCGCGATTGTCGACGAAGTAGATTCCATTTTGATTGATGAAGCGCGTACTCCATTGATTATTTCGGGTCCTGCAGAAGAATCAACTGACAAGTATTACACGATTGACCGGATTATTCCGAGACTAAAGAAAGATCAGCATTACGAAATTGATGAGAAAGCGCATACCGTCACACTTAAGGAAGAGGGGATTATGGAGTGTGAAAGACTGCTCTCCGTTAAAAATATTTACGAGAACACACAAATTGATGTCATCCATCACATCAATCAAGCGCTCCGGGCACATACATTATTTAGGCGTGATGTCGACTACATGGTGCAGGATGGTCAGGTGGTAATTGTGGATGAATTCACTGGTCGACTCATGCCGGGTCGGCGATTTTCGGACGGTCTTCATCAGGCGCTTGAAGCCAAGGAGCGCGTCAAAATTGAGCGCGAAAATCAAACGCTTGCTACTGTCACATTTCAAAATTATTTTCGGATGTACAAAAAACTTGGCGGCATGACCGGAACCGCGGCGACGGAAGCAGCTGAATTTGACAAAATTTATAAACTTGAAGTGCTCGTGATTCCAACCAATCGGCCGATGAAGCGAGTTAATTTCTCAGATTGTATTTACCGGACAGAGCGGGAAAAGTTTGATGCTGTGGTCAGAGAAATTTCCGAGATCAATCAAACAGGACGGCCAGCACTTGTGGGAACCATCTCCATTGAAAAGTCTGAACATCTAAGCAACTTGCTTCGCAGAATGGGTCTTGCGCACACGGTGCTCAATGCAAAATACCACGAAAAAGAAGCTGAAATTATTTCACTTGCCGGACAGCCTTCCGCAATCACCATTGCAACCAATATGGCGGGACGCGGCACTGACATTGTTTTGGGGGAAGGCGTCGCGCTCAAGGGAGGTCTTGCGGTCATTGGAACGGAGCGGCATGAGGCGAGACGAATTGACAATCAATTGAGAGGCCGCACCGGAAGGCAGGGCGACCCAGGAAGTTCCAAATTTTACCTTTCTCTTGAAGATGATTTGATGCGCATTTTTGGCTCCGACCGAATTTCAGGACTCATGCAAAAACTTGGAATGGAAGAGGGTCAGGAAATTGCTCATCCGCTTGTTTCCCGTGCAGTCGAGACAGCTCAGAAGCGGGTTGAAAGCAGAAATTTTGAAATTAGAAAGCATCTCCTTGAGTATGACGATGTGATGAACCGGCAACGGGAAATTATTTATGAAGAGCGCAACCGCGTGCTTGAAAGCGAAGACTTGACCGAGCACATTTTCGAAATGATTGGGGACGCGCTCGAAGAGTTGATTCTCAAATATGTAAACCCTGAAATCAGAGAAGAGGAAAGGTCGGAAGATGGTTTTCGTGTGGCAATGAAGGGACGATTTGGAATTGCACTTGAGTCCGCCGACCTCGAAGGTCTTTCTTCCGACGCTTTTTATGACTCTTTACTCGAACGCCTTAAAAAAGTGTATGGGGAGCGAATTCAGAAATTTGGAAAAGAGCGAATGCATTTTCTCGAGCATTACGTGATGCTTCAAGTGATTGATGCAAAGTGGAAAGAGCATTTGAGGTCCATTGACGAACTTAGAGAAGGAATTCACCTGAGGGCCTATGGCCAGAGAAATCCATTAGTTGAATACCAGCAGGAATCTTTTGCGATGTTTGAAGAAATGACAGCTTTAATTAAATCAGAGGCAATCGAATTTCTCTTTAAGGTTCAGGCTGTGAGTGAAGAAGAGAAGGTGACAACTGCGATGAATCCAAGCCGGCAGCAATTCCTTCATCCAGTAGCAAGCGCACTTGACGCACCTCAAAGTTCTTTTCCAGGTTCGGGTTTGAGTAAGCTGCCCTCATTTCCTCAGCAAAATTTTTCAGGTGTTCTGCGGCCCGCTCAAAAAAAAGAATCTCAAGAACAAGAGAAGAAACTAAGCCCAATTCGGAATGCTGAGTCGAAGGTGGGCCGTAACGACCCTTGTCCTTGCGGAAGCGGAAAAAAATTCAAGAAATGCCACGGAGTTTAGCGCCCAACGAGAGTGTCGAATAAGTTGAGGGGTGAATGCCTGCAGTTCTTTTTGCTTCGATTCTTTTGATTCTTTCTTACCCCAATTATTTTCTGTGGCCCTGTGCGTGGTTTGCATTCATTCCGCTTTTTTTCGGGTTACACAAAGAAAAAAAACCACTCGGGGCTCTCTTTCAGTTTTACCTTTTTGGTTTCCTTTTCTTTTTTGTAACCGTCGAATGGCTGCGTCACGTCACATTTTTGGGATGGATTTTTGTTGCGCTTGCTTACGCCGATTATTTTGGATTATTTGGCCTCCTCGCCTGGTTTTTGATCAAACAAAAAAGTGACACCGCCTTTTTGTTTCTTGCTCCATCTTTGTGGGCCACACTTGAGTGGATTCGTACGGAGCTTCCAATTTGGGGATTCGGCTGGAATTTACTTGCCTACAGTCAGTCTGGCAATCTTCTGATTGCTCGCGCAAGTGCTTTGTTTGGTGCATTCGGAGTTTCGTGGCTTATTTTGTTCGGGAATATCGCACTTTATTTTCTCTTTTCTTCTTTTAATGTTCAGATTAAAAAGATAAAGCATGTCATTCTGAGGCAAAGCCGAAGAATCTCTAAACAGAGATCCTTCGCCCTGTGGGCTCAGGATGACAGCCTATTACAACTAACGAATCCAAAACGCGCAGCTTTGGGCGTGTTTGCACTTATATTTGTTATTTTTGTCGCAGTTGTTTCGAATATTTACGACAGTGTGCGGAGCAATGAAGATGTAACCAGGAAAACCCAAATTCCGGTTGCAGTGATTCAGGGAAATATTCCACAAAGTGAAAAGTGGAATCCCGAGGAACGCGAGCACACGCTCCGAAAATACGAAGAACTAACCCGGCTCATGATTCCCGCAAAACCGGAACTCGTAATTTGGCCTGAAGCTGCTTTTCCTGGTTTTCTCAACATAGACCCGCTTCAGGAAAAAGTTTTTTCTGTGGGAGAACGTTTTCAATTTCCCTTGCTTGTGGGAGGGCTTTACTTGAGTAGTGAGCGAGAGGCATTCAACAGCGCCTATTTTATTAATCGAGGTTTGTTTGTCGCGCGCTATGACAAAATGCGTCTCGTTCCATTTGGAGAATTTGTTCCTGCCAAACCATTCTTTCGTTTGTTTGGGCTCGACCGCCTTGCGGATGCGCTTGGCGTCGGTGATTTTAAACCTGGCCGCGAAATGAATCTATTTTCACTGAAGAACAATGTCCGGTTTGCCTCGCTCATTTGTTTTGAGGACACATTTCCATCTCTTGCGCGAACAGCGGTTGCGAAAGGCGCACAATTTCTTACTGTGATTACCAATGATGCCTGGTTTTCACTCAGCGCAGCGCCTCGCCAGCATCTACAGGCATCCATTTTTCGTGCTCTGGAGAATGGAGTGCCTCTTGTGCGTGCCGCTAACACAGGTGTTTCAGCTTTTGTGAATGCACGCGGCAAAGTGATGAATCAAGTGAGGGATCAATTTGACAATGATTTATTTGTTACTGGGACACTGTCACGGCCGGTGACCCTTTCAGACGGCCGCACGTTTTACAACTGGATTGGCTGGCAATTTCCAATCTGGTGTCTTGCATTTCTACTTATTTCTTTGATTTTTCAATTGAGCCGTAAAAATATTTTACGTTAAATGAATAAACGATTTCTGTGGATTGGCATTTTATATTTGCTCGTAGCAAATCCATTTGGATTTGCCAAAGGGGAACTTTGGGCTGTATATCAAGGCTCGCATTTTAATCTCTATTTAAAGAAGCCCGATGACCAATTTTCACAAAATACTTTGAAAGAAGCCGAAGAGGATTTAGACCGAATCTTAGCAAATCTTGATGACGCAAAACTTAAAAATAAATGGCAAAAAGAAAAGCGTGTGAAGATTTTCCTATTTGAAACACAAGCTGCATTTCAAGTAGCGGGTGGTGCTCCGAGCTGGGCTGCGGGACACGCTAATTACGAAACGCGCTCAATTGCAAGTTTCGTCGGCTCAGATGCTTTTCTTTCGTCAACTCTTCCTCACGAAATTGCTCATCTTGTGCTCTTTGATTTGACTGGCGATTACCAGAATGTGCCGCGCTGGCTTCACGAGGGTTTTGCTTTGTCTCAGGAATCGGGACAGGGCGAGCGAATGAATCCTGTGATTAAGCTCGCAGCTCATGAAGGCAAAATGGTTCCTTTGAAGATGCTTACGATTGTGAATGCGAGTACGCAGACTCCGGGCGCAGCAAACGTTTATTATGCAGAAGCTCAGGCATTCGTTAGTTTCCTCATCAAAAATGGAAGAGACAGGTTCAGAGATTTTATTTTGAATTTGTCGAAAGGTCTCACTTTTGAAGAAGCGATTGAACGTGCTTACCACGGTGTGTTTGGCGACATGAGCGCACTTGAAGAAAAGTTTTACGCTGCACTAAACGCCCTTTGATTTATTTTTGAGAGGAGAGAAACCGGTGCATCAAAGAGTAAGAATATTAATTTTTCTTTGCGCAATCGCATTTTTTACACTTCTTGCTTACTCCAACACGTTCTCCGTTCCATTTCTTTTAGATGATTACTTTCACATTGTGGAGAATCCTTATTTAAGACATCCTGGCCACATCCGGGAACTTTTAGAGAGTGGAAGACCAACCGTCCAACTGACTTTTGCACTTAATTATACGTTCGGTGGTTTGAACGTAGCAGGTTACCACATCATCAATCTCGTCATTCACATTTTAGCAGCGCTTACTTTATTTGGAGTTGTCAGACGAACGCTTTTACTTGAACGCATTGGATTTCGCAATGCTCAAGCTGAGAACTTTGCATTTGTGACAGCTCTTCTTTGGGCGCTTCATCCGCTCGAAACACAGAGCGTGACCTACATTGTCCAAAGAAGTGAGTCGCTTGCAGGATTATTTTGTCTCTTAACCATTTACACTTTTTTGAGAAGTCATGTTTCAAACACAAAAAAAAGTTTGTGGCTTGCTTTCTCATCAGCTTCGTGCTGGCTTGGAATATTCTCAAAGCAAACGATGGTCTCAGCTCCCATTTTAATTTTTTTATTTGACTGGGTTTTGACTCAAAATTCCCCAAAAGAAATTTTTAGGAAGCGCTGGTTTTGCTATTTGTCACTGTTTCTTTCTTATGTTGCTTTGTTCGGTGTTTTGCAGCTTAAGAATCCGTCAGAAGTTAGTGAATCTGCAGGTTTTGGGTTACAACTTATTACACCATTTGAATACGCGCGAACACAGCCTGGGGTTATTTTGCATTACCTAAAGTTAGCGATTTGGCCAACGTCTCTTTGTTTTGATTATGCTTGGCCAATTGCTTCAATCAACCAGGCTTTAATTCCGTCAGCGCTCATTGGAGCGAGTTTTATTCTGGGTTTGGTAGCGATTCGCTTTTCGCCATCAATTGGTTTTTTAACTATGGCATTTTTTCTGATTTTGAGTCCAACATCAAGCGTGATGCCCATTGCCGACCTTGCCGTGGAACATCGAATGTATTTACCGCTTGTGTGTGTCATCATCTTGCTTGTTGCAGCAGGTAGGAGATTTCTTAAGAAGGTCCCAATTCTAGTTTTATTTTCTGGGATTTGTGTCCTGAGCGCTTGCTTTGGTGTGATGACATTTGAGCGGAATCGAGTTTATGCAAGCGAGGAAACTTTATGGCGTGACACGGTTCAAAAAATGCCGCTCAACCCACGCGCGCATGAAAACTTAGGTGAAGCGCTTGAGCGAAATGAAAAATATTCAGAAGCGATTACACATTATGAGCAAGCACTTGCTCTGAAGCCGGAATTCGCGAAGGCGCACAATAATTTGGGAAAGGCATTGGACAGGAGTGGACATCTTGACGAGGCGATTCTTCATTACAAAGAAGCGCTTCGGATTGACCCCGAGCTAGAGAAAGCATACAGTAATTTGGGTGCTGCACTCCAGGAAAAAGGTAATTTTGAGGAAGCGCTTTCTCATTATGAAAAGGCAGCCCAGCTCAATCCATTTTTTGAAGGGACCTATGCTAACTGGGGTTCGCTTCTTTTTCGGATGGGAAAACGCGAAGAAGCAATTCAAAAATTTTCCGAGGCACTTACCTTAAAGCCTGATTTTGTGGAAGCACACAACAATTTAGGAGCGGTGCTTGCAAGCGAGGGGAAATTGAATGAGGCCATCCAACATTTTGAGAAGGCGCTTGAATTCAAGCCTGACTATTCTGATGCCCAACAAAATTTAGAGCGCGCAAAACGAGCAAAGAATTTAAAGAAAATTTAACGACTTTTTTGGAGAAGAGATTCAAGTCGGTGAAGTTCGTTGGTGAGCACATCTCCCGTTGCATATGTTTTCCCATCCGGCAGTTTCACTAAGTAGGGAAGTCCGCTTTCAATAGATTTTGTCGCGACAAGCTGAATAAAGTCGTCTGCCGTTTTAATTCGTTTTCTAGCAAGACCATATTTCCATGAAAGGTGTTCGGCAGCGTGAGTTGCGTCATAAGGGACATTGTTTCGGATGAAATTGTATTGAGAGTGACGGATTCGCTCGATTAAGTATTCGATTTTAGCACTTTCAGGCGACAGACCGCTCGCTTGCTTTTCAACAATCCACTGAAAATAAGGGTCATCACTGACGCTTTGTTCTTCAGGCGCAACTAGAACCTGCGGAGGTGTGAGCGTGTTTTCTGCTTTTAGGGCAAGGGGACATACTGTGAAGCCCATCATGATGGCAATTAAAAAACTAGGAAATAATTTTCGAATCATTTGAAGGGCTAAATTCTACTGAATTTCTAAAGTATGTCCAGCCAAAATTTCTCCTTCATTTTTACGCTCTAAACTTTTTGAAATCAAATACTTAGATCACTTGGGTGCGTTGACACTCACTAGGGAGCGTAGTAGAATAACCAGTTTTCATAGACTGATTAATGATTGTAAGTGATGGTCAATAAGGAATTTCCATGGAATCATCTTCTGAAGTTTTGCAGGAGCGTTTGGGCAAAATCGCCCAGTTAAAACGTTCCTCCATCCCTCTTTATTCTGATGGATTTTCCCCTACTCACACAGCAGCTGGAATTCTTGCCTCATTTCAGGAAGGTGCTTCAGTTAAAATTGCAGGTCGCATGATGACATGCCGCGGTCACGGAAAATCTGCTTTCGCGGATTTGAGGGATGAAACCGGAAAAATCCAAATTTATGTGAAACAGGATTCGGTTGGCGAAAATGCTTATGGACTTTTTATGCTGCTTGATTTAGGAGACATTCTGGGGGTAGAGGGCACTCTTTTTACAACAAAGAAGGGTGAGAAGACGGTCCAAGCCAAGGAATTCAAATTACTTTCTAAGATTGTCAGGATTTTGCCTGAGAAGTGGCATGGTCTTCAGGATGTTGAAGCATGTTACCGGCAGCGGTATTTGGATTTGATTATGAATCAAGATTCCAAAAAAATATTTGAAGCACGCAGTGAAATCATTCATCAGATTCGTTTTTACCTGAGGGAACGTGGATTTATGGAGGTTGAAACTCCGATGATGCAGTCGATTCCCGGAGGAGCGAGAGCGCGGCCTTTTGTGACTCATCACGAAGCACTTGATATTGACCTTTACCTTCGAGTTGCGCCAGAGCTTTACCTTAAGCGGCTTTTGGTTGGAGGGTTTTCAAAAGTGTATGAAATTAATCGCAATTTCAGGAATGAAGGTTTGTCAACCAGACACAATCCTGAGTTCACAATGCTTGAGCTGTATCAAGCATATGGAAATTATGAAGTGATGATGGCGTTAACCGAAGACTTGATTTGTGCATTGGTTAAAACAATTTGTGATGGTAATGTTATTAAATTTGGAGACTATGAACTCAACTTTTCTCGTCCATGGAAACGGATTTCATTTTTTGAAGCGCTACAGGAGAAAAGCGGGATGGATTGGCGAAATGGAAATTTGAAGGAGCTTGCCAAAAAGGCAAGCATTTCTCTGGAACATTACACCGAGGATGTCGACATTTTAAATGAGGCGTTTGACCGGTATGTAGAACCAGATTTAGTCAATCCCACGTTTGTGGTGGACTACCCGGCTATTTCGACGCCGCTTGCAAAAACAAAATCCAATGATTCAAGTCTTGTTGAACGATTCGAATTATTTGTCGGGCGAATGGAGCTCGCAAACGCTTTTTCCGAATTAAATGACCCTTTCGAGCAAAAGGAGCGGATGACAAGTCAGAAGGAAGTGATTGGCATTGGTAAAAAAATCGATGAAGATTTTTTAACAGCGATGGAATATGGCATGCCGCCTGCTGGTGGGCTCGGAATCGGAATTGACCGGCTCGTCATGCTACTTACCAATTCAACTTCGATTCGTGATGTCGTGTTGTTTCCTCAAATGAGACCGGAAAACAAAAATGAAGTTTGAAATATTTATGGCTTTGAAATATCTCGTGAAAGGCAGGCGGGAAGGTTTTGCCTCGCTCATCGCTTTCATTTCGGTGCTTGGAATTGCTGTGGGTGTGATGGCCCTCATCGTGGTTCTGTCTGTCATGAATGGATTTGACCGCGAGCTCAAAAGTAAAATTGTTGGAATTCAGCCGCATATTCGCATTGAAGGAGTAGGTGGCGTGTCGCAAGTTGAAGATGCAATTAATACGGTACAGTCACTTGGAATTGATGGAATTGTTTCAATTGCTCCTTATGTGGAAGGGCAGGCCATCATTCGTTCCGACCGGAATGCAGTTGGAATTGTGGTGAAGGGAATTGACCAGAACCGTGAAGCGCTTGAGCTTTTTAAAAAACACATGGAAGAAGGCACGCTTGAATTTTCTGATGTTCAAGCAATGAATTCAAAAGGCAAACCCGAGTCGGTTGGCCGCATTGTGCTCGGTGGTGAGCTTGCCAAACGTCTGGGCGTTGGAATAGGTGACACCGTTATTTTAATTTCTCCTGCAATGGAAGAAGAGTCGCTTAAGAAAGTGGTGTCCAAAGCTAGAAATCTTGCATTTAGTGTTTCAGGAATTTACCGGATTGGGATGAATGATTTTGATTCAGGACTTGCGCTGTTTGGTTTGTCAAAGGCTCAGGAACTTTATGGGCTGGGCGACCGGGCAACAGGCATTGGCATTCGCTTGAGTGATCCTGGCACTGCTGAGCGCGCGAAGCGGCGTGTGCAAGAGCATTTTGGAAATGCTTATGTGGTTCAAAGCTGGGTTGACATGAACCGTACTTTTTTTGGGGCGCTTCAGGTTGAAAAAACAGTAATGACCATTTTGCTTTCGCTGATTATTTTGGTTGCAGCGTTTAACATTATTTCAACGCTTGTAATGTTGGTTAAGGACAAAACCAAAGACATTGGGATTTTGCGCGCAATCGGTGCAACACGTAGTGCGATTCTCAGGATTTTTCTTGTTCAGGGTTTTGTGGTGGGTTTGATTGGTGTGATGCTTGGAGCGGTGCTTGGGCTTCTTCTTGCTTCCAATTTAAATCCCGTGTCAGATTTTTTAAAGCATCATTTTGGCGTCTCCGTTTTTCCAAGCGACATTTATTATTTTGACCGAATCCCTTCCCAGATTCAGTCAAGTGATGTCTCAATGGTTGTGTTTTATGCATTACTTATGTCGGTTTTGGCTGGCTGGTACCCCGCGCTTTATGCATCACGCCTTAGTCCGGTGCGGGCACTGAGGTATGAATAATGCTCAAAGCAGTTGAGCTGACAAAAAGTTTTCGGGGGCCGAATGGCTTGATTCCGGTACTTAGGGAAGTCAACCTCGAAGTTGGACGCGGCCGTTTGGTATTCGTGCTCGGACGTTCTGGCTCTGGCAAATCAACTTTGCTTCATATTTTAGCGGGGCTTGACCGGCCGACGAGCGGCGCTGTTGAGTTTGAAGGCGCAAGCGTTCACAAGATGAATGACCGGCAAGCAGCCAAGTACCGGAATGAACAGGTTGGATTTGTTTTTCAATTTTTTCATCTGATGTCAGAGCTTACGGTGATGGAAAATGTAGTTCTGCCCGGATTGATTCGCGGCAAAAGTGACCGCGCGAGAGCACAGGAATTGCTCAAACGTGTCGATCTTTGGCATCGGCGGGACCACTTCCCAAATGAATTGTCAGGTGGGGAACAGCAGCGAGCTGCAATTGCCCGTGCGCTGGTTAATCGGCCGGAGATTGTTTTTTGTGATGAACCAACTGGAAATTTGGACAATGAAACAGCTAGGTCGATTCAGGATTTGATTGTGGAACTCAACCGGGGTGGACAGGCATTTCTTGTGGTGACCCATGATGAGGTGATGGCCCAGACTGGTGACCAAACTTTTTACCTTCACGATGGAAAAACTGAAATGAAGCCTCTGGATGGGAAGAAAAATATTTCTGGCGGAGAAGGCTTATTTAAATTTGGATTTAAACGCAGCACGCAAGGTGGAGGTTTTTAGTGAAACAAGACAAGCGCCTCAAAGCGCAAAAAAATTCATCACAAGTAACCCAAGAGCTGCTGGTCTATTTAGATGGTACATTCGTGCCAAAGAGTGAAGCTAAGATTTCTGTGTTTGATCATGGTTTGCTTTATGGGGACGGCGTCTTTGAGGGAATCCGAAGTTATGATGGACTGATTTTTAGATTGAGCGAACATTTAATTCGCCTTCAAGAATCAGCGCACACACTCATGCTCAAGCTTCCACTTGATTTTAAGGCACTGACTGCGGCAATTATTGAAACTTTGAAGAGGAATCATTTGCGTGATTCCTACATCCGCATCGTGGTGACCCGCGGTGTGGGTGATTTGGGACTTGACCCAGGTCTATGCAAAAAACCAACGATTTTTATTATTACGGACGAAATTGTTCTTTATCCAGATTCTTTTTACCAGAGCGGAATGGAAATTGTCACGGTTCCAACAGTCCGGAATTTAACTGAGGCTGTAAACCCAGCGCTTAAGTCACTCAATTACCTAAATAATATTTTGGCCAAGATTGAAGCCAAGAATGCAAACGTGAAGGAAGCGCTTATGCTCAACCATCAAGGGTATGTGGCCGAATGCACTGGGGACAATATATTTATGGTGAAAAGCGGAATTCTCCTGACCCCGCCCGCTTATTTGGGCGCGCTTCGGGGAATTACGCGTCAGGCCATTATGGATCTCGCACTCAAAAATGACATCCCGTTTCAGGAACGCGTGTTGACAAGGCACGATTTATTTAATGCCGATGAAGTTTTTCTAACGGGTACTGCGGCAGAAGTGGTTCCAGTTGTGAAAATTGACGGCCGGGTGATTGGCGATGGAATGCCCGCAAAGCTGACGCGAAAACTGATGAGCGCATTTAAAGATTTGACCAAGCGCGATGGTGTTCGGTATTCAATTTAAGCAGGAGTGAGCATTAATGGTCTGTAATGTATGCGGTCAAAGTGAAGCGACAATTCATTTAACTGAAATCATTAATACTCAGATGATTGAAATTCACTTATGTGAGACCTGTGCGGAACAAAAAGGAACTGATTTTAAAACCCACTTTGATTTTAACAAGCTCCTCGCAAGCCTTGCGGACCTAGGTGCTGCAATCAAGACAGAAGATGCGGCTCAGCTGGTTTGTAAGAATTGCAGCATGACTTATGAAGAATTTGGCCGCACAGGGCGTTTGGGTTGTTCGGTGTGTTATGAGTCGTTTGATAAAGCGCTATTGCCTTTGATTAAGCGTGTCCAAAAAGCTTTGCGTCATGTTGGAAAAGTTCCAGCCCGAGCTGGTGGTGATGTGCGTCAAGTGATGGAACTCAGGGAACTGAAGGAACAGATGAAGAAAAGCATTGAAGTGGAATCCTTTGAAAAGTCAGCTGAACTTCGGGACCGAATTAAGAAGCTCGAAGAGAAAATGAAAACTGGTCGTAAAAAGAAATGAAAGGTTTTTTTGCGCTGTGAATTCGAGTGAAATTTTAAGTCTTTTTTTGTCTTCTACCTGTGAGTGGCTTCGCGGAACGGGACCTGAGAATGAAATTGTGCTCAGTTCGCGGATTCGAGTTGCGCGTAATGTTGAGAGCTACGTTTTTACGGAAAAGCTGAAAGCAGAAGACCAGAAAAGTTTAATTTCGGAGGTGTCGAAAGCAATGGCTGCGGCACCGATTCTAAAAGGCGCTTACTTTATTGATTTTAACGGGCTTAAAAGTATCGACCGCCAGTTCTTGGTTGAACGGCATTTAATCAGTAGAGAGCACGCGTCTGAGAAAGGAAATAAAGCTGTCCTCATTACTAAAAATGAGATGGTGAGCATCATGGTTCTTGAAGAGGACCACTTAAGAATTCAGGTGATTCAGTCTGGACTCAATTTAATTGATTCGTGGCGGCTCATTGACAAAGTTGATTCAGCGCTTGACGCAAAACTCCCGTATGCTTTCCATTCGCAATTGGGTTATTTGACTGCTTGCCCTACTAATCTTGGAACAGGGCTCAGGTCTTCCTGCATGCTTCATCTTGCGGGGCTTGTGATGACCAAACAGGTGAACAAAGTTTTGCAGGCGCTTTCAAAACTTAATTTAACTGCTCGCGGCTTTTTTGGTGAGGGAACGCAGGCAGCTGGAAATTTCTTTCAGTTCTCAAATCAGATGACGCTCGGACAAAATGAAGAGGACATTATTAATGAGCTTGACCGAGTGATTCATCAGATGATTGAACATGAACGTGAAGCGCGTAATTACCTTCT
>JAHFHD010000004.1 GCA_023247075.1 Candidatus Omnitrophota bacterium
CCTCGATAAATAAAAAGAAACTAGTTGTTTGCAGCATCGGAGACAATAGTCAACATTGTCCCGATGCAGTACTTGCGCAACGGCGCAAGACGCCCGTTTAATTTGAAAATTAAGATTCAATATTTTAATTTACTGTCGCCCGCCCCACATAAAGCGTGGGACTGGCGCAAACCTCGATAAATAAAAAGAAATTAGTTGTTTGCGCCCGTAGTTCAATTGGATAGAACGTCTGACTACGGATCAGAAGGTTAGAGGTTCAAGTCCTCTCGGGCGCAAATAACTAATTTGGTGCTGCGCTGGCGGCGGCCATAGATGCTGCCGTCCGTGCCGCACATCGTCTTTAATTGTTTCACCCCAATGTAATCCCCCGAAAAATTTACACCGTCTTTACACGGTCGTCACACAAACATAAAGTGACGCCGCTACTATTTGTTCGTTGCAAGCGGACTACTTACAGACTCATTTCTACTTAATTAAAAATCAATCAGTTCACCCGAAACGAAACAAAAAAATAAAGAGGAGCTTGAGAATAATGCGCGACAAAATCATAAAATGGGCAGGCGGCAGTATGTTGTTTGCATTTATTTCCAGCAATTTTGCATTTGCTGATGAAACAGTGGACACGCTTTCACTGGTGCGCGAACTTCAGGAACAGATGAAGCACATGCAGCAAACCATCAGTCAGCAGCAAGATGAAATCCAAGCCTTAAAACAAGCGCGCGTTTCAATTGCGCCACAAAAAAGCGAAGCTGTTGTTGCGGCTCCTGCTCCTGCCGCGACGGC
Organism: Candidatus Omnitrophota bacterium; assembly: GCA_023247075.1. GTDB lineage: Bacteria > Omnitrophota > Omnitrophia > Omnitrophales > Danuiimicrobiaceae > JAHFHD01. The sequence continues at coordinate 784 of JAHFHD010000004.1, forward strand.
CATGACAGACGCTGATTTTACCTCCATGCTTGACAACACAACCGGCGGCGCTACCAAATGGCTGAAGGACTTGAAATTTTCAGGAGACCTGAGAATGCGCTACGAAGGTTTACATTACCACAGCGGAAGTGCAAACGAAACCGACGACCGGAATCGTTTCCGTTACCGTTTGCGTTACGGCTTTGAAAAGAAAATGAATAGTGACATGAAAATTGGATTTTCAATGGCTTCAGGCGAACAGTCCAGCGGCGCTAATAGCGACCCAAATTCCACCAACACCACATTTGACAATAATTTCAACTTCAAACCCATTTTTATTGAAAGGGCCTACGCAACTTACACACCCAGATACCTAAGTAATCTCGGCCCATTAACCAAAACCGAAATCACCGGCGGAAAAATGACAAATGCTTTTGAGAAAGGGTCTTCTGACCTTGTTTGGGACCGGGACGTAAAGCCGGAAGGTGTTTATGAAAAAGCCGACTTTACTTTGATCGACACCCCAGACTTTGGTTTGAATGTGCATGCTACCTTGGGGCAATTTATTTTGGATGAAGACGCAACAGTTGGCGGAGACGCTAATTTATTTGCGTACCAAATCGGCGTTACCCCCTCGTTTCAATTAATGGACATGCCAGTTTCGTGGCTGCATGCTATTTCTTTCTATGATTTTGACCACTACGCAATCAACAATAATTTTACCGCTCCTGTTAGTTTGGCGCGTACGAACCCGGACGTTGACGGCATATCCACGGCGCTTGATGCTGGTTCGTTTAAGGTCATCGAGTATTACTCAGAACTTGGCTTCACCATTCTGAATAGTTTGCCGGCCGGGCTTTATTTGGATCTTGCCGGCAATCCAGCCGACAGAGCGAATGGTTCTAGCGGCACAACGCTTGACGCCAAATTCGGTAATGATTTCGCGTGGGCGCTTGGCGCAAAGCTTGGCGGGGTTAAGAAAAAAGGCGATTGGGAAATCGGGTATCAATACAAATATATTGGCGCCGATGCCGTTCCCGCAGCTTTTAATGACAACGAATTTGGCGACGGATTTACCGGAAAGCGCGGAAGCGTTTTTAAACTTGGTTATGGTCTTACAGACACCATTATTTTTAATGGAGCAGCCTTCTTTGTGGAAAATCTGAACCCAGGAACGGCATCAATCATCGATCAACAACAGCGCCGCTTCCAAGTCGATCTCGTTTGGAAGTTTTAATGCCTCGTTCATTAAGTTCGTGTAAAGTTTGAGAGTCTGTCATCCCCGAAATCTTTTGTCGGGGATCCAGATTCTGGATTCCCGCCACTTTCGGAGAAGAACGTCGAGTTCTTCCCGAAAAGTGCTTCGCGCATAGGCGCGAGTGTAGAAGCGTGCGGGAAGGACAAACCACCAATGAATTTATAGAACAGCGTACTTATTATTAATGAAAAGCATAAAAAGGAGAAAAGCGAGATGCAAAAAACCTTACTAAAATTAACAGCAGTGAGCGCGCTTCTGCTCAGTCTTGCGAGCCCGCAGGCTTTTGCAGAAGGGAAAAGAATTCTCATTAACGGAGCGGGGGCAACTTTCCCGTACCCAATTTACTCGAAATGGTTTTCAGAGTATTCCAAAGTGGTCAGACCAGGCGTTGAATTTAATTACCAATCCATCGGTTCGGGCGGAGGAATTAAACAAATCAGCGCAAGGACTGTTGATTTTGGCGCGTCTGACGCAGCGCTTACAAATGAACAATTGCGCTCCGCACCTGGAAAACTTCTGCATATTCCCATGGTCGGCGGCGCTGTTGGAGTCACGTACAATCTTGATGGCGTGACAGGGAGACTCAATATTTCACCTGAAGTTTTAGCCGGTATTTTCCTGGGTCAGATCAAGCGATGGAATGATCCGCTGCTTATGGCTGATAATGCCAATGCAAATTTGCCGTCCGCTGAAATTATTGTCGTGCATCGTTCAGATGGCAGCGGAACCTCCAACATTTTTACAGATTACCTTTCTTCAGTTTCTCCCGAATGGAAGCAAAAAGTTGGAAAAGGCACATCGGTTAGCTGGCCAGCCGGCTTGGGCGGAAAGGGAAATGAAGGCGTTGCCGGAACCATCAAACAAACTCCAGATTCTTTGGGCTATGTGGAGCTTGCCTACGGCGAAAAAAACAATCTTCCCTTCTTTGCGATTAAAAATAAAGCAGGCAAATTTATCGTACCAAGTTTAGAAGCCACAACAGCGGCTATTGAAGGCAAGGCGAATGACATGCCTGCTGATTTCCGGGTTTCACTCGTGAATCCCGATGGAGAAACGGCATACCCAATTGCGGGACTTACCTGGATTCTGCTCTATCAAAAGCAGTTGGACGGGGCAAAGGGTCAAGAGATGGTTCAGTTTTTGCGCTGGGCAGTTCACGATGGACAAAAATACACCAAGGATTTACTCTATGCCCCGTTGCCCCAGCAAATTGTGGCGGCAATTGATCAGCGTCTTTCAGAAATTCAAATTAAGTCTTGAGTTCTTAACTGTCATCCTGAGCGCCACATCTTGCGAGTGCGCAAAAGCGCGAGCGAAGGATCTAGCGAACGCGAGACTCTTCGGCTTCGCCTCAGAATGACAGTTGTATAAAACAGGTTTTTACTTGAGCAACAACTGGCCATCCGGCAAAAAATTTGGCTTTCCCTCTCTTTAGCCAGGTTTTAAAACCGGCCGCCAGTATTATTGTGACATGTGACAAACGAAATTCCTTTTAAAAAAATTTGGTGGGAAGACCCGCTGTTTAAAAGCAGCACTGCTTTTCTGGCCTGGTTTGTCTTTGGGCTCAGCGTCCTGCTTGTCTTCATCCTTGGCAAATTTTCTCTGCCCTCCATCGCACAATTTGGATTGCATTTTTTTTCATCAACCGAATGGAATCCGGTCACCGAAAACTTTGGCGCGCTCCCTTTTATTTATGGAACCATTGTTTCATCGCTGATTGCAATTTTAATCGCAGTTCCGCTTTCGCTTGGAGTCGCTCTTTACCTTTCAGAGCTTGGCCCCATGTGGATTCGAAATCCACTTAACTTTTTAATCGAGCTTCTTGCCGCAATTCCCAGCGTGATTTATGGATTGTGGGGGATTTTTGTTCTGGTTCCATTTGTCCGCAAATATGTAGAACCATTTTTGTCAGCCTGTTTTGGGTTCCATCCGCTTTTTCAAGGGCCGATGTATGGAATAGGCATGCTTTCTGCGGGAATCATCTTAAGCATTATGATTATTCCAACCATTTCGTCCATTTCGCGGGAAGTTTTTTCCCTTGTGCCGGCAAGCTTAAAGGAAGGCGCTTTTGCAATCGGAGCAACTCGATGGGAAATGATTCGCCTTGTGATGCTTCCTTATGGACGCTCAGGAGTATTGGGCGCTGTTATTTTGGGACTTGGCCGCGCGCTCGGAGAAACCATGGCAGTCACCATGGTCATTGGAAACCGGCCTGACATTGCCATTTCTCTTTTTGCTCCGGCGCACACTATGTCTTCAGTGATTGCAAATGAATTTAGTGAAGCAACCACCTCTCTTTACGCCGCGTCTTTGATGGAAATTGGGCTTGCACTTCTTGTCTTAACACTGGCTTTAAATATTCTTGCCAGAATGTTGGTGTGGTCATTTTATGGGAAAGCAAAAGGTACCCGCGCATGAAATCACATTTAAGAAGACGGGCTGAAAATAAAATCATGACAGGCCTCATGTTTTTGTTTGCCATTCTGACCATTATTCCCCTCATTAGTATTTTTGCTTTTGTGATTACAAAAGGAGTTACGAGCATCAATCTCGATTTTTTTACCCATCTTCCAAAACCTGTGGGAGAGCCGGGCGGCGGCATGGCAAATGCAATTGTGGGAACTCTCTTGCTTGTTTCGCTTGCTTGTCTGTGGGCAATTCCGGTTGGAATTTTGGCCGGCGTCTACATGGTGGAATTTGCAGGCCCCCGCATTGCTTCCACAATTCGCTTTACAGCAGATGTGTTGAGTGGAATTCCTTCCATTGTGATTGGAGTGTTTGCTTACAGTTTGATGGTGCTGCCAATGCGCAGCTTCTCGACCATTAGCGGCGCCTTTGCTTTGGGATTTATGTTGATTCCAACTGTGCTGAGAACAACCGAAGAAATGATCAAACTTGTTCCTCAAACTCTTCGCGAAGGAGCGCTTGCGCTTGGCATCAGCCGATTTAAAACCACCATTCACATCGTGTTGTCTACAACACTTCCGGGAATTATTACCGGAACCCTGCTTGGAGTTGCAAGAATTGCCGGAGAAACCGCACCGCTTCTTTTTACAGCGTTTGGAAATCGCGTTTGGAGTACCAATTTGTTTGAGCCCATCGCAGCACTCCCGTTACAAATTTTTGTTTATGCGATTTCACCTTTTGAGGATTGGCAAAGGCAGGCCTGGGCCGGCGCACTAGTTTTAATTATGATGGTTTTTGTGTTGTCGGTTGTCAGCCGCAGCGCCACCAAAAGAAAATACAGCTTTTCATAGACATAGAGGTTAGATGAGACAATGGAAAATGATACAATCGAAACAGAAATGACAGCCGAGCAAACAATGACTCCTTCCCTAGAAGAAACACGAAAAGTTAAAATGTTTACCGAAGACCTAAAAGCTTACTTCGGCACTTTTCGGGCTTTGCATGGAATTGACATGCGGATTTTTTCAAACCGCGCAACCGCCATCATCGGACCTTCAGGATGCGGAAAATCCACTTTTATTCGGTGCCTGAACCGGATGCATGAATTTGTGCCCGGAGCGCGCACAGAGGGCAAAGTTTTTTTGGATGAGAAAGACCTTTTTAAAAAAGACATAGATTTAATTGAAATCAGGCGGAGCATCGGCATGGTTTTTCAGCGTCCCAATCCATTTCCCACCCTTTCGATTTATGACAATGTGTGCGCAGGCTTGAAATTGAGCGGCATTAAAAATAAAAGCTTTCTCAATCAGGCGGTGGAAGAATCTCTTCTTAAAGCAGCTTTGTGGGAAGAGGTGAAGGACAAATTAAATCATTCTGGCATGAGCCTTTCGGGAGGGCAGCAGCAGAGGCTTTGCATTGCCCGCGCGCTCGCCGTCAAACCCGAAGTTATTTTGTTTGATGAACCTTGCTCCGCGCTTGACCCAATCTCAACGGGAAAAGTTGAGGAGCTGATTCACTCTTTAAAGGAAAACTACACGATTGTGATTGTAACCCACAACATGCAACAAGCTGCGCGCATCAGTGATTACACGGGTTACTTTTACCTGGGCACATTGGTTGAATTCGGCGCGACGAAAAAAATATTTACCAACCCAGACAAGCAAGAAACGGAAGATTACATTACCGGAAGATTTGGTTAAGAAAACCCTCATGCGACATTTTCACGAAGAATTGCAGGAGCTAAAGCAGAAACTTTTAAAGATGAGTCTTGTGGTCGAAGAAGTGGTGCGTAAATCAACGGACGCATTGTTTAAACGCGACCTGGATTTGGCCGAGGAAGTTTTTGAAGATGAGAAATTAATCAATCGATTTGAAATTGAAATTGACGATGACGGTCACGGCCTGCTTGCTTTAGATCAACCGATGGCTGTTGATTTAAGACTCATCACCGCTATTTTAAAAATCAACACTGATTTGGAAAGAATGGGCGACCACGCCATCAACATTGCCGAAAGAGCGCTGCTTTTGCTTGGGGCGCCGCCGATTGAAAAAATTGTGGATTTACCCGAGATGGCCACAACCGTTCGGAAAATGCTTCGGAATGCGCTGGGCTCTTTCGTGAATGATGATCTTGTTTTGGCTGAAAATGTTTTGAAGAGCGATGACCAGGTCGATGCGTTTAATGACGGCTTAAATGAGCAACTCCAAAAAATAATGGAGAAAGATTCTTCTGTGATTAAAATCGGGATGATTCTTATTCGTGTGGGACATGATTTGGAACGAATCGCTGACCTTGCCAATAATATTGCCGAAGGCGTCATTTACCTCAAACAAGGCAAAGAAGTCCGCCACCATCTCAGGGACGATTGCCCACATTCTTAGAAGAAAATTTAATACCCCAGGGTGCAATCCATTTTATGTCCATTCAAGTTCCGCATGAGTTGTTTATGAAGGAAGCGCTTAAGGAAGCCAAGAAAGCATTCGGCCGGGGCGAAGTTCCTGTCGGAGCGGTGATTGTGTCGAAGAATAAAATGATTGCGCGCGCTCACAATCAAATGGAAACTTTGCATGACCCCACCGCTCATGCCGAAATGATTGCAATCACTCAAGCGGCGGATGCATTTCACACAGAAGGCGGAGAGGCGCATCGGGGCTCGCTTGAAAAAGCCACGATTTATGTCACGATGGAGCCTTGTCCGATGTGCGCGGGCGCGCTTGTGATGTCGCGTTGTGACGAACTTGTATTCGCCGCGCGCGACCCAAAGGCAGGCGCATGTGGAAGTCTTTACAACATTGCTCAAGACGACCGGCTCAATCACCAGCTCAAAGTAACCAGCGGCATCCTAGAAACGGAATCGAAGCTGTTGCTTCAAGAATTTTTTCGTTTGTTAAGAAAAGAGCGGCGGTAATTGAGCAGCAATCGTTACGCTTGACTGGAACAGCTCATGGAGAGGTCGCATAGTCCCGCACAAAATGCGGGACTGCTTGTGGGAGGCCTCAAGTAGCTAATCAGATTCATACGAACAGAAGTTATCAACAAAATGGAGAGGTCGCATAGCCCGGCCTAGTGCGCTCGCTTGGAAAGCGAGTAGACCTGAAAGGGTCTCGCGAGTTCAAATCTCGCCCTCTCCGAAGTTCTTCAAAACAGTTTGAGGAACTTCTTCGAGGGCTGCGCAACAGTTGCGACTGCCCTCTCCGAAGTTGACGGACTCGCTTCGCTCACTTACCGCAAGAACCTCACGGCAAGTTTTGAGCGAAGCGAAGGATCTAAGTTCGCTAGATTCTTCCGCCAAACTAATGGCGGACAAGTCGGCTCCGCCTCATCCGCCAGAGGACGGATTCGTCCTTTTGGCGAAGAATGACACACTGAATGAAGTGGGATGCGCACCCGCCAATTTTGACGCCATTGACTTTGGCTTTTCCCATGGTAAAATTACCGTTCTTTGCTAGGACTGTATGATGACGATAACAGGATTAAAACCAGATTTTGAAGCTACCTTATTAATTGTGAAGCCTGACGGCATTGCCAAGTCACTGACTGGCAATATCCTCACGCGACTTTCTGAAGCAAAACTTGAAATTGCGGCGGCAAAATGTTTGCGCGTAAGCCGTGAGCTTGCCTTTGAGCATTACAAACATTTAAAACACAAACCATTTTTTGACGAGATCATTGACTATTTGATGGGGCATTACCACCCGGACAGAAAAAAAGTACTTGCGCTCGTGTACGCAGGCGCAAATGCAATTTCAAAAGTCCGTGAACTTGCGGGCGCCACGAATCCAGAGGAAGCTGATTCTTGCACCATCCGCGGCCAATTCGGCCGCATTACCACAAAAGGTGTTTATGAAAATGTGATTCATGCTTCTTCAGACCGCAATGAGGCAGAGCGGGAAATCAAGCTTTGGTTTGAACCAGATGAAATTATTTTTGACCTCTTTCCAACCGTCACCGAAAAAGTGACCACTCAAAAAAAGGTATGGGCGTCTGTCGCCAGCAAGGCAAATTAAATTCCGGTCCATACAACCCAGATGAAATTTAAAAAATTACCAATTCTTACTCTTCTCTCATTTTTGATTGTCATTACTGGCTGCAGTAAAAAAACAGAATCCGGGATTACTACTGGACAGCCCAAAGTCATTAGCGTTGCGTTTTGGGGTTCGCCAGAGGAAATCAGCATTGTCACCAAATCAACAGAGGTATGGCAGAAGGCAAATCCCCAAATCCAAATTCGTTTTGAACACACTCCCTATTCTGGTTACGATTCAAAAATTTTGACACGCATTGCAGGCGGCGCAGCGCCCGATGTAATTGCCGCCGAGGTCAATTATTTTGTGACTTTTGCAACGCACAATGTGTTTTACGACCTCGCCCCTTTTATCAAAGCCGACACGGATTTTTCTTTAGATGATTTTTTCCCTTCCATTGTCAACCGTTTTAAGGTGGGGGACGCGGTTTATGCCATTCCAAGAGATGTGGCGCCTTTCGCCTGTGTTTTTTACAACGAGGATTTGTTTGACCAGGCAGGGCTCGCATACCCAAAAGACGATTGGACTTGGAACGATTTACTTTCAATGGCAAAGGCACTTACAAAACGCGACAACACCGGACGCGTTACCCAGTATGGTTTCTACGGCTGGGCCTGGCAGGACTTTGTTTATGGCAATGGCGGCAGCCTTGTGGATGATGTGGCACATCCAACCAAAACTTTAATTGATGATCCAAAATCAATCGAAGGGCTCCAATTTTTTAGCGACTTGATTAACAAGCACCAAGTAATGCCCGCTCCAGTAGCGCTTGCCAATATGGGAATGGGCATCGACAACATGTTTGCAGGCGGAAGACTCGCCATGTTTCTCTCCGGAGTTTGGGAAACACCTGCGCTGCGCGAAAAATATTCTTTTCGCTGGAACGTAGCGATGTTTCCAAAGAATCAAAACGGCGTGCGCCGTTTTGGAAGCGGCGGTACAGGTTATGGTGTTCTTAAATCAACCCGACATCCAAAAGAAGCGTGGGAAGTAGTGAAGCTGCTCACAAGCGCTCAAGTCCAAGCTGAAAGCGCAAGACGCGGACTTGCCCAGCCTTCGCGCCGCGCCGTTGCTTTGGGTAAAGATTGGGCAGAGAATAATCTTCCACCTCAAAATAAGCAGATGCTGAATGAAGCGGTTGATTATATTGTGTTTGACCCCTTCCATCCAAAGTGGAGGGAGATTGAAGCAAAGCTGATTATTCCAGAACTTGATTTGTTAAAGTCCGGAAAGAAAACAGCCGTGGAGGCAGCGCATGACATCGCTCCAAAAATCAATCAATTGCTTGTCTCAATTAATAATCATTCAACGTCCTGAAATTGGATTAAACATCAGGGCGCAACTTAAACTAATGCCGCGTTAAGCCCATTTTGATGGGTGCGCGGCACTGCGCAGATTGAAATGGCGTTTTGGCCGTTTCAATTTTGACAGAGCACTAGGGAGTAAAACGAAAGATGAGCGAAACCATGGTGGCAACTAAAAAAAATTCAAGCAGCAAAGATGAATCCCCAAAAGCAGAAGCAAAAGCTTTTGAATCTAAATACGGGCATTTCACAAAAGATGGCCGTGAGTATGTCATTACACGGCCGGACACGCCGCGTCCATGGGTCAATGTGCTTTCAAATGGTGATTATGGCGCGATTGAATCACAAACCGGTTCCGGATTTTCGTGGCGCGACAATTCCAATCTTTCAAGAATCACGCGCTGGGAACAGGATTTAATTCGGGACAACTACGGCAAATACTTGTACCTTCGAGACCGAGACTCAGGTAATTACTGGTCTGCAACCTTTAAACCTTGCATGCCCAACTTCGATTTTTTTGAAGCGAGATACGGATTTGGCTACCTAATCTTAACCAGTGTTTTAAATGAAATCCGCGCAGAGAAAACGGTATTTGTGCTTCAAAATGAACCAGCCGAAGTTTGGCGTCTTGTGCTTACTAATGAATCCGACCGGACACGCAATTTGAGCGTGTTCAGTTATTTTGAATGGTGCCTTGGAAACGCAGCCGACACGCATCGGGAATTTCAAAAAACATTTATCGAAACCTGGTTTGACGCAAAACTCGGAGCGTTGTGGGGAATGAAACGCGCAGCACTTGTGCCGGGTTTTATTTCAACCGGTTTGTCAGAAAATCCGCTCACGGCTTTTCTGGCGCTTGCCAACGTCAAACCTGCCGGATTCGAGGGGGCAAAGGAAAACTTTTTAGGTCGCTACGGCGAAATGCATTCTCCCGAAAGTGTTCGGCTTGGAAAATTAACAAACACAACCGGAAAACATTATGACCCAATGGCGGGCCTTCAGGCCGATGTTTCTCTTGAGCCCGGAGAAAGCAAAACGCTCATCTTTGTACTGGGCGGAACGAGCGACCAAGCGCAAGCTGCACGAATTGTGAAGCAGGTTGCCAGTGAAGCAAAAGCAGAAACTGCATTAAATGAGGTCAAACTATTTTGGCGGGAACTTTTCGACCAAACGATGATTGACACGCCTGACGAAGCGATGAATTTTATGACCAACGGTTGGCTCAAATATCAAGCAATTGCCGGCCGAATTTGGGCGAAATGCGGTTATTACCAATCAAGCGGCGGTTATGGATTCCGCGACCAACTTCAAGACAGCCACATTTTTCTTCCGCTCAAACCTGAGTGGACGAAGAAACAAATTTTGGTGCATGCCGAACAGCAATTTGCAGATGGAACGGTGCATCACTGGTGGCATCCGGGAACTAAAATTGCGGCGGTGACTCACATGACCGATGATCTTCTGTGGCTCGCGTTTCTCACGCTCCATTATTTGGAAGAGACCGGGGACATGGCGATTTTAAACACCAAGGTTAATTTTTTGCCGGACCCAAAAACAAAAAAAGTGACAAGCGCCACGCTTTACGACCATTGCGCAAGAGCAATTGATTGCGTGCTTGGCCGGTGGTCAAAGCGCGGACTTCCATTAATTGGTGAAGGGGACTGGAATGATGGGTTGAGCCACGTGGGCCTGAAATGGAAGGGCGAATCGATTTGGCTTGGACAATTTCTGTACGGAATTCTTCAGAAATTTGTACCTCTTTGCGAGCTCAAGAAAGAACGCGCTCGTGCGGCCAAATATTTGAAACGTGCGGAAGCCCTTAAAACAGCCATCAATAAACACGGCTGGGAAGGCGACCGTTACATTGGCGCAACCCGAGACGATGGCCGTCCACTCGGAAGCAAAACTCAAAAAGAAGGGAAAATTTTCTTAAACACCCAGACATGGGCGGTCATTCAAAATGCAGCGACGCCAGAACGGGCAAAAATTTGTATGGAGACAGCAGAGAAACTTCTATTTAAAAAATATGGTCCGCTTCTTCTAACGCCTGCCTACACGGTAACGGATCCAACCATCGGTTACCTTTCCCGGTATGCGCCTGCTGTTCGGGAAAACGGCGGCCTTTACACGCATGCCGGCACATGGGCAATTCAGGCGCTTGCGATGATGGGTAGTGGTGATAAAGCGCATGAGGTGTATCAAAGTTTTTCGCCGATCTTGAGGAGTTCTGACCCAGATCTTTATTTCGTGGAGCCTTATGTGTTGCCTGGAAATGTGGATGGACCTGAATCACCACACTTTGGCCGCGGCGGCTGGACTTGGTACACGGGCGCCGCCGGTTGGTATTTTAGAGTCGTACTGGATTATGTGCTTGGAATCCACGCCACTTTAGATGGACTTCAAATCAATCCCAGCATTCCAAAAAAATGGGATGGATTTAAAGTGAAACGTCTCTTTAGGGGCGCCACCTATGAAATCGCGGTTCGGAATCCGAACCACGTTTCATCCGGGGTCAAGAAAATAACAGTTAATGGCGAGCCCATCGAAGGAAATGTTTTAAAACCACTTAGTGAAAAGGGTCCACACAAGGTAAGCGTAACACTTGGGTAATTTTTCAAAGCTTTAATGCTAAGGTATTAATTGACTAGGTTTTCAAGCAGCACTATAATCAACACACTTTTTTAAAGCTTTTAATTCTTCTCAAAAGAAGTTAATTTACACTCATCAATTTAATGGCTCTGGAATTATTTTCCAATTTAAAAGTCAGGGCCGCATTCTTGCTCTTTCTCAGTATGGCAAGCTGTCCAAGTCTAATTTTGGGCGCTCCATTTGATGAAATCTCACCACATAAAAATTTTGCCTCAAACAGTAAGTTTCAGGTGATTGATGACTTTGATTCTGGCATTTCTCAAAGTCATGTACAGACAAAATGGGAAATGCGCGGGTCTGGGGGTTCTGAGATTTCAGCAACCTCCATATCCGAAGATGGTTTTAAAAAATGGGGAAGAGCTGCACAATTAAATTACACCATCTCAAAACACAGCAGCGTAGAATTTTTCGTGCCGCTTGAGGGGCTTGACGTAAGCCGAGCAAAAGGGCTTATGCTTCTTGTTAAAACAGAAGAACTGAATACACTAGGCAACATTACAGTGTCGCTTTCTGACATGGCTGGACATCAAAGAGCAGCAGATTTGAAGCAATTTGTGATGACGCCTACTCCAAAAACAGTTCAATCTGGGTGGAGTGTAGTTGATGTCCCAATTCAGAAATTCCAATTGCTGGACTTAAGCCGCCTTGAGCGGCTTACTTTCTTGATTGAAAGCGAAAATGCGAGCCATGGGCAAATTACTTTTGATGAGCTTGCGTTCTTTGGCACGGGCGACCTTGTATTTGATTCTCATCGGGACAATTTGATTGCATTCCCCAAACAAACTGTCCAGTCAAAGAGACGCGAGGCGCTTTTGCGTCCCCAAGCCGACGCAACATTTTTTATGGAAATTGCCAAAGATACGTGGGGATATTTTAGAGACGAGACAGACCGCGACACAGGGCTTTTGGTTGATCACATCCGGCTTGGGAAACAAAAAAGCATCGGAAGTTATATCAGCCCCACCAACATTGCTTTTTACTGGCTTGCGTGCGTGGCTGCAAGCGAATTGGAGATTATTTCAAAGCAGGAAGCCATAAAACTTGTTCGAAAAAGCTTTGAGTCTTTTAAAAAGCTGGAACGCTGGGAAAATGGATTCCTTTTTAATTTTTATCAAACCAGGAGCTCAATTCCCACACGGCGCTATGTTTCTACGGTTGACAATGGCTGGCTTGCAGCCGCACTTGTTGTTTTAAGGCAGGCATTTCCAAATGAGTTTGGCGCGGAAGCAACTGCTTACCTTGATGAACTCGATTTTTCAAAATTTTATGACTCAAAAAACGGCCAGCTTCGAATCGGTTATGACGCTGACAAACATGCATATGCGCCTTATCACTACGGCCTTTTGGTCACTGAAGCGCGCATTGCAAGTTACGTTGCAATTGGAAAAGGAGACATTGGCCGCGAGCATTGGGCGAAAATGTACCGAACCCTTCCCGGCTCTTGGGAGTGGCAAAAGCAAGCGCCCGGGGGAGCCGAGAAAACTCTTTTTGGCGTACCTGTTTTTGAGGGTCATTACACTCATGCCGAACACTCATTTGTTCCAAGCTGGGGTGGTTCGCTCTTTGAATTTCTAGCACCAACTTTAGTGGTTGATGAGCAGGCGTTTGCGCCAAAAAGTTTGGGAAAGAACAATCGATTGGCAGCCCAACTTCATGTAGAATATGCGCTGCATGAAAAAGGCTACCCAGTTTGGGGGCTTGCGCCATGCGCCATTCAAAACGGAAACGGATGGAGTTACCGAGAATACGGCGCGCCAGAGCTTGGCGCAAAAGGGTATTCGGATCTCGGGATTGTTGCCCCTTACGCATCTTTGTTAGCAATTGAAATTGATTCTGACGCGGTCAGTCGGAATGCGCGTGAATTTCTGAGCCGTTACAAAACCATTTATGGGCCTTACGGGTTTTATGATTCAGTTCAGGTTTCAAATAGCGGGATCAATCCCCAGTATCTTGCGCTTGACCAGGGGATGATTTTTATTGCCATTGCAAACTATTTAAAACACGGCACGATTCGGAACTACTTTCACCAAGATCCGGTTGGAAAAGTAGTTCAGGAGTTGATTCAAGAAGAAGAGTTCTTGCTGTGAAGGTGCAAAATCAGAACTCAAATCAGAAATTAGTTTTTAATCGTTAATACACAAAATTATTTAACAAGCAAATAAAAATCAAATGTTCGAAAGGAGAAACAAAAATGATGAAACCATATGCAATTGCGCTTTTAGTGATTGCGCTTGTTTGGTCAACACCAGTGCTGGCAGAAGAAGCTCAGGAATTTCCAGGCGTTTCCAGCGGAACAGTTGGCGCAGAACTTGTCATCGCCGATTTTAATTCAGGGGACAAACCGAATAATGTTGGAGGGGATTTTGGTTCTTGGGACAAAGACCCCAATGATGAAAGCCAGGGCGCCAAGATTAATTTTGAGTCAGGAGACGCTCTTGGCGACGACACAGGTTACTCGCTTCGTATTGACTATGACGTCGACTCTTCAAATCCCGCGTACAATGGTTTGTGGATGAAACTCCAGAATCTGGACGCCACCAAGTACAATACTCTTTCATTTTATGTTCGCGGAGACGTGCAGCGCGGTTTTACCAAGCGGGTAAAAATTGAATTGAAAGATAATTCCGGTCAATCATCTCAATTCATCATCACAGGCATTACCGAGCAATGGCAGAAATTTTCAATTCCTTTTGAAAAATTTCGCCGAATCAAATCTTGGGACGCACTTACTGAGTTTGTATTGGTGTTTGATGACATCAACACAAATCCAAAAACCGGTTCTATTTACGTAGATCAAATTGCGCTTTCCTCTGAGTAATAGCGATGAGAAAAGCACAAGAATATTTAAGTCTTAAGAAAGGAGGGCAATCGTGATTAAACAAATGCTTTTGAAGGACAGAATTCTCACTGACAGGGAACGGAAAAATCTTGCCATTCTTGAGGTGGTTCGTAAAAACGGGCCTATTTCAAGAACGGATATTTCAAAAATCACCGAGCTCAACATTGTGACCGTTTCCAATTACGTGGCGCATTACATCAAACAGGGGTTGATTATCGAAGGAGAATTGGATGAATCAACAGGCGGCCGCAAGCCGGTTTTGGTGGAGCTTAACCCAAAGGCGGGTTACATCGTGGGCGTGGGTCTCAACATGCTCAACATGGTGGGCGTGCTTGTGGATCTTGAAATCAACGTGATTACAGAAATCAAGCGGGAACGCATCCCTGAAAACTCTGAAGCAGTCGTCAATCAAATGGTGGACCTGGTTGCAGAGTTAATTGACAAGTCTGACGTAGACAAAACTAAAATCGTAGGTGCAGGTGCAGGCATCCCGGGAATCATTGACGAACGCGGGCGAACTGTCCGGTGGCCGCAGAGTTTGGGCGAAAAAGATATTTCCGTCTGCCTTTCAATCAAGGACACATTTGAACGGCGGCTTAAAATTCCAACCTTCGTTGAAAACGATGCAAACGCGGCCGTTTTGGGCGAGAAATGGCTTGGGCTTGACCGGGACGTCAAACATCTTTTGTACATGTTTTCAGGCGTCGGTGTCGGCATTATTGTGAACGGGGAAATTTACCGCGGGGTAAGCGGTGCGGCCGGAGAGCTTGGCATTTCCAGTCCAAAGATTGATGCGAGTGAAGTGCTTGCTTTAGCACCCCAACTCGGGCGATGGGAAATGGATCTTGGCATGACCCGAAGAGCCCGTGAATTGGTCAAAAAGGGAAACACCTCTGTTTTAAAAGATTTGGCAAGCGGCGACGCAGACAAAATTAGCTTGAAAGATTTTGTGAAAGCGGTAAAACAAAAAGACCCGCTTGCGCTTCGAGTGGTCGAAGAGGGCGGTTACGCACTTGGCAAAAAGATTGCATTCCTCGTGAATCTTTTGAATCCGGAAATTGTCGTGATTGGTGGAGGCATTGAAGATTGCGGCGCGCCGCTTTTAGATGCGATTAAGAATGCGGTGAAAGAGTGGGCAATTGAAGAAGCTGCTTCGCGCGCGAAAATTATTCCGTCTGCTTTTGGAGAAAATGCAGTTGCTTTAGGCGTTGTTGGTATTGTGGCCCGAGAAGTGTTTGCGCAGGCTTAAAAGCCCTTCGTAAAACAAGCCACTGCTCGGATCAAACACCCGCTTTTACGTACAGATGATGTGCCAGCGCCAATGCGTCGTATGTAAAAGCGGGTGCATCTTTTTCAATCCCATCAGAAATTTTTTGTAATCCAAATATCATAGAAAAACACAGAATCAATTTTCAATTTATTTCACACAGGAGGACACAAATGTCAACAGGAGTCACTGTTTGGTTTACAGGCTTGTCCGGAGCGGGAAAGTCTACTATCGCCAGAATTTTAGAAAAGCGATTGAAAGACATGGGCCGCAAAGTTGAAATTTTGGATGGAGACGTTGTTAGAACCAACTTAAGCAAAGGCCTTGGATTTTCAAAAGAAGACCGGGACACCAACATTAAACGGATTGGATTTGTCTGCCATTTGCTTACCCGAAATGATGTAATTGCAATTTCCGCAGCCATATCCCCATACCGGGCTGTGCGGGATTATAATCGGAGCTTAATCGGAAATTTTGTAGAGGTGTTCACAAAATGTTCCATCGACGAATGTGAGAAGCGCGACGTCAAGGGTCTTTATAAAAAAGCAAGAGCCGGAGAAATCAAAGGCTTCACTGGAGTCGATGACCCTTACGAGGAGCCGCTTCATGCCGAGGTGGTATGTGAAACAGACAAACAAACACCCGAAGAGTCAGCAGAACAAATTTTAAAAAAACTCGAAGAGCTTGGGTATATTCACCAAGCGTGCAAAGCATAGATTTCTTTGTCTAAAGTTAGTAATACTCAAAAGGTTAATTGAGACATGAAGCGCTGTGACCTCCATATGCATTCAACACATTCAGATGGTACTGTGCCACCAAGAGAATTGGTTCAGCTTGCCAAGGAGGCAGGACTTGCCTGCATTGCGCTCACAGACCACGACACATTGGATGGCGTTAGGGAGGCCCAGGAAGAAGGTCGGCGGCTTGGGGTTGAGGTAATTCCCGGCGTTGAAATCAGCGTTAAGTTTGAGCCGGGCACGCTGCATATTTTGGGGTATTTCGTAGACCTAAACTCTAAAGAACTCGCCGCAGGACTTGAGAAAGTTCAACAAGCCAGAAAAGAAAGAAACCCAAAAATCATTGAGCTTTTGAGAACAAGTGGTGTTGAAATTACGCTTGAAGAAGTAGAGCGGGAATCAAATGGCGGTCAAATTGGAAGGCCTCATTTTGCGCGCGTGCTGATTCGAAAGGGATATGCTAAAGATTCAAAAGAAGCGTTTCAAAAATATCTTTCCAAAGGCGCGTCTGCTTATGTTGACAAACGAAATTTAACCAGTCAGGAAGCGCTTGACTTAATTAATCGCTCCGGTGGAGTGGCTTCAATTGCGCACCCCAAGCAAATGAAATTAGATGAAACACCCTCACAGCTTGAGGCGGAAGTAAAGCGCCTCAAAACAGAAGGAATGCTTGGGATTGAAGCTTATTCAAGCTGTCAGTCACGCGAAGAAGCAAGCGTTTACCGAGCGCTTGCCGAGCGGCTTGGTTTGCTTGTGACGGGTGGAAGCGATTTTCATGGGTCGAACAAGCCAAACATCCGGCTTGGTCAAATGGGACAAGGAGCAGCCATTCCCTATGAAACCGTAGATCAAATGAGAAAAATAATTTTAGACCGAAAACTTTAAATAATACTTTCTGACATTTAATTGTATGGGCAGAAGGTATTGTGCGAGTGCATCCCACTTCATCCAGTGTGTCATTCTGAGGCGAAGCCGAAGAATCTAGCGAACTTAGATCCTTCGCTTCACTCAGGATGACATGAAAAACAATTGCATCAAGTGGTATACGCCCGCATGCCTTTAACTCATACATCGAATACTGGCGCACATAATCGTAGGCAACTTTGGACGTTGCCTACGATTAGTGCTGGTGCATTGGCACCTGCATCAGGCGCCGGCACATCATCGTAGACGGACATCAAGTCCGTCACAATGAGTACTGGCGCATTAGCGCCGGCACATCATCGTAGACGGACATCAAGTCCGTCACAATGAGTACTGGCGCATTAGCGCCGGAAAAATAAAATGAAACTCGGCACTAATGATTCTGATGAAATCAAGAAACATTGATTTAGAAACTGTCAATGCGCGTTTTGAAAAAGCACAGCCGGAATTGATTCTTAAATGGGCTATTCAAGAATTCGAGCCGCGCATCGCGCTCACCTCGTCTTTTCAAACCGAGAGCATTGTGCTTCTTCACATGGTTTCGCAACTGAACCCGGCGATAGAAGTTCTTTTTCTAAACACAGGCTGGCATTTTGAGGAGACGCTTAAATTTAAAAACGAAGTAATCACCTCGCTTGGACTTACCAATGTGATGGATCTTGAGGCGCTTCCAGGAAAGCGGGAAAAATCCATCAGCAGTTCGGATGGAAAGCCTTACTTTAAAGACCCTGACCACTGCTGCTACATTAATAAGGTAGAGCCGCTTGAGCTTGCGCTCAAAGAAGTAGATGCGTGGATTTCTGGGCTGCGCCGCTCACAATCAAAAACCAGAAAAGATATTCAAATTGTTGAGGAATATCAAAAAGGTCTTTTTAAAATCAATCCGCTTGCCAATGTCACCTCCGGAGATATTTGGTGGTACATGAAAGAACACAAGCTGCCGGTGCACCCGCTTTTTGAGAAAGGTTATTTGAGCATTGGCTGCTGGCCATGCACCAAACCGGTTCAGCCCGGGGATGACGAACGTTCCGGCCGCTGGGCGGGAACCGAGAAAACAGAGTGCGGCATTCACACGTTTTTAAGACCCAAAAAAATAAGCGAGGGAATTTTAGAACAGAAAGAATCTAAGGAAGAAGGTGGTGGAATATGAAACAAATTGAACCTCATGGAGGAGTGCTCGTATGTCGTGAAGTGACGGGCGCCGCGCGAGCTGAAACAAGTGAAAAAGCAAAGAAATTAAAATCCATCGTTTTGACTGAGCGCGAAGTCTGCGATTTGGAAATGATTGCAACAGGTGCTATGAGCCCGCTTCAGGGATTTATGATTGAAAGAGATTACAAAGCTTGTCTTGAATACAAAAGACTTGCAGATGGACTTCCGTGGACAATCCCAATTGTAAAGTCACTCAGCAGGGATGAGAAAGAAATAGTTGCCAAGGAAAAAGAAATTACCCTTCAAGACTCTAGCGGCCGAGCGCTTGCGATTTTGCAGGTTGAGAGTTTATTTGTTCATGACAAAGCCGAACACGCGCAGAAGATTTATGGCA
Source organism: Candidatus Omnitrophota bacterium (assembly GCA_023247075.1). GTDB lineage: Bacteria > Omnitrophota > Omnitrophia > Omnitrophales > Danuiimicrobiaceae > JAHFHD01. The sequence goes on from JAHFHD010000004.1 coordinate 19,719, forward strand.
CGACGGATGAAGCGCATCCAGGAGTCAAGCAAATCAATCAAATGGGAGATTTTTTCCTGGGCGGCCGAATCACACTCTTTGCCCGCCCCGCCCACCAGGATTATTTAGATCACCGGTTTGACCCTGAGAAAACCCGCGCTTACTTTCGTGAAAAAGGATGGAAGCGCATCGTGGCTTTTCAGACACGAAATCCGATTCACCGGGCGCACGAGTATTTGACCAAATGCGCTTTGGAAACTGTTGACGGACTTTTGATTCACCCACTTATGGGTGAAACCAAAAGCGACGATGTTCCGGCTCGCGTGAGATGGGATTGCTACACCACTTTGGTTGACCGGTATTACCCGAAGGACAAAGTGCTGCTCGGCGTTTTTCCTGCCTCAATGAGATACGCCGGCCCAAGAGAAGCTGTGTGGCATGCCATTTGCCGGAAAAATTATGGGTGCACGCACTTTATTGTGGGGCGGGACCACGCCGGCTGCAATCGGCCCGACGGCAAATCCTATTATGGCTCCTATGACGCGCAGCTGATTTTTGACGAGTTTTCCCCAAGTGAAATCGGCATTGAAATTTACAAGTTCGAGCATTCTTTTTACGACAGAAAATCAGGCGGAATTGTCAGTTACCGAACCGCTCCTCCAGACGCCGACCCATTTGTCGTTTCGGGGACCAAGCTCAGAGAACTTTTGCGCGCCGGAGAAATTCCGCCGCCTGAAATCACGCGTCCTGAAGTCGCAAAAATTTTGATTGACGCAATGAGAGAAAACGAAAAAGTAAACCAATAAACAGGCAAAACATGAGCTACGTTAAAGGGCTTAAGTGCAGAGAATGTGCGAGGACGTATCCAGCCGAAGCGATTTATGTCTGCGAATTTTGTTTTGCATCGCTTGAGGTGGATTATGACTATGAGGCAATGCGCTCACACGTTACCCGCGCACGTATTGAGTCCGGTCCAAAAAGTTTGTGGCGCTACCGAGACCTCCTGCCAATTGACCGGGACCCTTCAGAGGGATTTCATTCAGGATTCACACCTCTTGTCCGAGCGGAACGTTTGGCGCAAGCGCTCGGCGTCAAAGAACTATTCATTAAAGACGATTCAGTTTGCCACCCCACGCTTTCTTTTAAAGACCGAGTCGTGTCGGTTGCTCTTTCAAAAGCCAAAGAACTTGGTTTTGACACGGTTGCCTGCGCATCTACGGGAAATCTAGCGAATTCAGTTGCAGCACATGGCGCCAGAGCCGGCCTCAAGCGTTACATCTTTATTCCACATGATTTAGAAGCCGCAAAAGTTTTGGGGACGCTCATTTATGAGCCAAACCTGATTATGGTGAACGGCAATTACGATGACGTGAATCGTCTGTGTGGAGAAATTGCAGCGAAATACCGCTGGGCTTTTGTGAATGTCAATCTTCGCCCCTATTATGCGGAAGGGTCTAAAACATTTGGGTTTGAAGTGGCAGAACAATTAGGTTGGAAAACCCCGGCTCACGTGGTGTGCTGCGCGGCAAGCGGTTCGCTCATTACCAAAATTTGGAAAGGGTTTAAAGAATTTGAAAAACTCGACTTGCTTGAAGCGCCAGTTCAAACAAAACTTCATTGTGCGCAACCCGAAGGTTGTTCCCCCATTTCAGAACTGATTTTAAGCGGTGGCGATGCGCTCAGGCCAGTGAAACCTAAAACCATTGCTAAGTCACTTGCCATCGGTAATCCAGCCGACGGCTATTATGCGCGTGACGCAGTACGGGAAAGCGGCGGAAGCGCTGAAGTGGCAACCGACCATGAAATCAGAGAGGGGATTCAACTACTCGCGCGCACCGAAGGTATTTTTACCGAAACTGCCGGAGGCGTTACCGTAGCCTGCGCCAAAAAATTAATTGAAACGAAAATAATTCCGAGAAATGACTCAATCGTACTTGCCATCACCGGAAACGGATTAAAGACTCAAGATGCGATTGAATCGGTCATAGAACCTGCCATCAAAATCGAACCCCACCTTAAGTCTTTTGAAGAACAAATGCTCGCCGGCCGCAAGTAACGAGACCTGTTTAATTTGATTTTTCGGGGCGGGAAGGCGCAGCAGTCTCTTTCGCCTCAGGGCCTTCCTCAAGGCGCTTCAGGTTTTCAAATAGTTTTTGGAAAACCCAATTTTGAATTACAAACGGAACAGAATTTCCGTGCATCACCGCCGCATACCCATTTTTATCTTCAAGTGGGTCACCAACGTCAAGAATCTGAGGAAGTTCATTTGTCTCATAAATTTCAAGCGCGTATTTGGCAGGCGACTTCACTTTTTTCTTTTGTTTTGAATCAAAGACAAGCGCTTTGACTTGAAAACTTTCAATGTCCTTTAGGTAAGCTGCAAGACCCTTCCAGTCCTTTGCGCCCGGGTCTACGGTGGTGGTTGCTCCATCCGAATGAATCACCAGTTTTTCGAGATGTTCTTTGGTAATCGCAAGCGCCTTTTCCTTAAAAAAGTGACTGTCATCAATCTGCAAGTTTTCAAATAAAAAAGGGAACAGGTGGAACAAAACAGGAGACCCAGAAACTTGGGCTGGGTAAGACGAGGCGTCTCCGCCTAAGCTAATTACGCGAAGGTTAATTGCAGGGCTGTTTTTAAACCCAATGTCAATTGTGATTAACGGAGATGAAAAGTCGAGCTTCGCATGTGCGGGGTCAATTGCCTCCTCAGCTTTTGAAGTTTTGAGAAGTTCTAAAAATTGAACCACCTTTTCACCATCAATTGGAAACGGAAGATCGTTTCGAACAAATTTCCAGCCTTTCTTAGACGGGTCTTTTGAGTCAGTTTCTAGAAGCGCTTGCGCAGTCACAATTTCTTGACCGTCAAAACGTCTTGCTACTCGAAGCGAAACCACTTGGTTTGTGTCGAAATCAATCATTTGAGTGGACGCCCAGTAGCCGCTTTCAAGAATTGCATCTGAAGAGTCGCGGTGAATTCCTGTCGCAAGTGGGAAATTGGTGTCGGTAAAAAATATTTGTTCAGACTCACTGCGCCGCACAAACACTTCTTCTTGTGCTTTCTTTTTTGCGCCAATGAGGAAATGAAGCAGTTCAGAACCGGTGGAATTGCTTAGCTTTACATGAAAAGCTTCTTCTGGCCCAATTCCAAAGCCAGAAAACAAAGATTTGCTTGTTCCCCGAAGCTCTCCTTTGGCCTCCAGGATTTTTTTAAGAAAATTCTCAATTTTTTCTTGATCTGCGTGGGCGTTGGCAAGACTTTTCGCTTGCCAGTTAGCCCCCTCTTTAACGAGGAGAATTCCTTTGTCTGAACCGGCGCCCTTAAAAATTTCAATCTTTGAAACGCTTGACATGTCAAACGCGAATCCCAGAGAAGCAAATACCTCGGTGGAAAGTTCTTTTGGTTTTGCGAATTGCTTGAGCGCAACACCAATTGCGAGAAAAGAGAGAATGATTCCGAGAATCAGAAGATGACTACGCTTCATGGCGTGTGAATCAAAAGGGCTTTTAGGTAATTGCGTTTTGAACGGCTGCGCATGAACATCCGCATTGCACCTGCCGCTGCAATCAAAGCAGGAATAAAAATGGTTACAAAAAAGCGCCACCACACTTTAGTTGCGGTTGAAACATGTCCAAGCGACCGGTTAATCGGCTGCTTGGAGCGTATGGTCACCAAATCTTCGCCAAGTGTAATGGCGTTAATTGAGTTGAGGAAAAAAGGAAGATGTCCCGCACCCTGGACAAGTTCGCGGTCAAACATTCGAGCGTCTCCGACCAGAAGAAGCTGGCCGGGAGCCGCTGTGAGATTTTCAGATTGTTCTGATTTGCTTTCTGGTTTTTTGGCTTGAGGCTCTTCTTCCGAGGTTTCGGTTTCCGGCCACGCGGGAACAACCTGGTTGTGGAATGTGTTTTCAAATTGTCCCCGCACAAGAACTGCAAGCGGGAATGGGCCATTTTCACTGCTCAAAGTTTTGTTCAGGTCTTTGGGGCGAATTGGGTCTTGGCGGAATGGAATTTTCCACGAGCGGGCACTTGAAGAAAAAAGTGTTTCGACCTTCAGTTTTTGTTCAGCTACTTTTTTTGAGTCAATTTTAAGGGCAGTGCCCCAAAGGTAAACAAGCGGAGAAAGATGCGAAGTAATGGACACATTTTGATTCATTCCGGATTGAATAATTCGAATGTGAAGCGGCAGCTTCACCGGAACCGTAAGGTCAAATGGCCCCATAGAAGAGCCGCCACTTAGATTAATAATGTCATGCTCCTCATCAAGGAGAATCGAATCATCCACTTCAAAACCCCACGGCTTGGTCAGCGCATTGACGCCCGAATCTTTCCCGCGCGGCATAATGTTAAGACGTGACCCGGCAACGGAATAATCGTACTCATGCTGCTGAACTGCGAGAAAAACAGAACCGCCTTGGTAGAGAAATTTATTGATTTCGTAATCTTGACGGTCGCTTAGTTTTTCCGGGTCCAAAATCACAAGTGTTTTCGTACCTTGCGGGATGGGCTCAGATTCACTAAGCCGAATTCGTTCGGCGGGAAATCCTTCGTAAGAAAGGGCAAGCCCCACAAGTTCAAACTTGTCGTCACGGTACTGAGGCGGCACACGACCGCCCCCGAGTTGAGCAAGCAAAGCCTGCATTCCTTTGGGCACCGATTTTTCTTCGTATGGAGCCATGAGCGCAACTTTGGGCTCTTCATCAAGCGTCATCCGGTAAATTTTAGAAATGACCGTGTATTCAAGCTCGTGAATCGTGTCCGGAATCACTCTGGGAATTACTTCATCAGGCTTATCTTTGTAGGAAACTGAAAGTGAAGCATAGACAAGCCGCACAGCTACTTCATCTGAAACAATAGCCCTGACTTGAAACGGCTGAATGCCCTTTTGCTGGAGCTGCTCTTCAAGTGAGCCCCCGTTTTTGCCTGATTCAGCACCCTCAACTACGTTTGCGGCTTCCATGTGGAAAATTTTGTAACGGAAATTGCCTTTTGAAGCAACCACAAATTCATCCAGCTTGTCGACCACATCCTGCTCAAGTGACTTCATGCCAGTCGGCATTTTGTCGGAAGGCGAAACATAAAACTTCACATTGACAGGAGCTTCAAGTGCGCGAAGAATTTTCTTGGTCGCTTTTGAAATGGTGTAAATTTTTCCCTGGGTCAGGTCAAAGCGGCCAATCGGAATGCCTGCAAGCAGCCAGTTTGACAAAAAGAAAATACCCACGCAAGCGGTCACCGCAGTGGTAAAAATTTTCTTCGCATTCGGCCGCATTCGGCCTTCCAGCCAAAATCCGTTCAGGACGAGAAAAATTCCGGTTCCAAGCAGGAAATAAAGAGCGTCCCGATTGTCAAGAACCCCTTTGCCAAACGATTCAAAGTGACTGGCTGAACCCACATGCGAGCGAAGTAAGGTGCCAAGACCAGGCAGCCAGCCATCAATAGAAGAAGCAATGTATTCAGTGCCGGTCAGGTGAAGCCCGTAGCAAATAATCATTGCAAGAATAAACGCCACAATTTGGTCGCGGCAAAGGCCCGAAATAAAAATGCCGATTGCGAGAAAAAAAGAGCCAAGCAAAATTGCACCCAAATATCCACCCATAATCATTCCGAAATCCGGACGGCCGAGCAGGCAAATCATAATGGGAAGGGGAAGCGTGCTTACAAGCGCTGAAAGATAAAACACAAGGCTTGCAAGGAATTTGCCAAGCACAAGCTCGCGCGTTTCCATTGGAAAGGTGAGCAAAAGTTCAAGCGTGTTGCCCCGCCGTTCCTCAGCCCAAAGGCGCATCGTAACGGCCGGCAGGAATATGGAAAGGACAAACGGCAGCATTTCAAAAAATGTCCGCATGTCCGCCATGCCAATGAGAAAGAACTGCGTCATAAAAAGCCCGCCGTTCAAAATGATAAAGACGATGATGAAGATGTAGGCGATGGCAGAATTAAAATAAGCAGCCATTTCGCGGCGAAATACGGTTAAGAGTCGGGAAACATTAATCATATTCCAGTTTTCCCTCCACGATTTGGCAAAAGCAGCGCAATAAAAATGTCTTCAAGACTTGGGTTTGATTTCAACTCGCTGCCGCGCAAGCGCACTTCACTTGCAAGTTCGCTTTGCGTTCCTTGAGAAACAATTTTTCCTTCATTAATAATAACAATTCGGTCAGCCGCAGCCTCTACTTCCTGGAGAATATGTGTTGAAAAAATAATGGTTTTTTCTTTAGCTAAATTTCGAATCAATTCCCGGATTCCAATGATTTGAAGCGGGTCAAGTCCTGAGGTGGGCTCATCAAGAATAAGCACTTTCGGGTCGTGGATGAGCGCTTGGGCAAGTCCAACGCGCTGGCGAAACCCTTTTGAAAGTTCCGAGATCAAATGCTTCCAAACAGATTCAAGATTGCAGGCTTCGCGCACCCAGCGCAGCCGCTCCGTTAATTTTTGTCCTTGAAGACCACGCGCACTTCCAACAAATGTGAGATATTCCTCAGTTTGCATGTCAGGGTAAAGCGGTGCGGTTTCAGGAAGATAACCAATGCATCTGCGGACTTTTTCAGAATTTTCTAAAATGTCGAGGCCATCAATTTTGGCCGTTCCCGATGAGGGGTACAGGTAAGTTGTGAGAATACGCATCGCAGTCGTTTTGCCCGCGCCATTTGGCCCAAGAAGCCCGAGCACTTCCCGCTCGTTTGCACGGAACGACACATTTGAAAGCGCCACATAATTTCCGTAGCGCATGGTAAGAGACCGAACATCAATCATAACTGCTCCAAAGTTTGAATTACATTTTACACACCCTGTCAAGAGTACGGCCCTGACTGCGCCATTAAAATTGTGTTCTTTGCCTGTAAAGCAGCACTGCTTCACTGTGTCATTCCCGCGAAAGCGGGAATCCACTAATCCTGGATCCCCGCTTAAAGAGTGCGGGGATGACAATGGGGCGCGAAGTAAAGTGCGCAATTTTAGTTTCGGGATTTATGGTTTTATGCGCAAGGAATTTCTTTTGCGCGGCAGAGCTTGATCAGCTAGAATACAAATCCTATGGCAATTAAAGTAAGAATTCCAACGCCTCTACAAAAACTAACGCAAGAAAAGCCTGAAGTGGAACTTCACGCAAGCTCGATCGAACACTTAATTCAGGAGCTTGAACATGCCTACCCCGGGATGAAAGCCCGCATTTGTGATGAGTCGGGGAATGTCAGGCGCTTCATTAATATCTTCCTCAATGAAGAAGACATCCGGTTCCTGAGCCGGGAAAAAACAGCGCTTAAAGACGGGGATGAAGTCTCCATTCTGCCGGCAATTGCGGGCGGCTAACTCCCTTCATGGCACTGACCCTAGACCTAATTTCTGACCTCAAAGAGCGTGTGATTGAAGGTGGTGAAATCACGCGCGAAGAAGCTTGTTTGCTTATGTCTGTAGAGGGCACTGATTTATTTGAAGCACTGCTTTGCGCTGCCCATGACATCACTTTAGCGTACCACTCAAAAAGAGCAGGACTTTGCTCGCTCATTAACGCAAAAAGTTATTTGTGCGCGGAAGATTGTGGATTTTGCGCGCAATCCGTCCGCTTTGAAACTTCTGCTGCGCGGTATGAATTACTTGAGCCGGATGTGATTATTGCCGCGGCAAAAAAAGCCGAGGAAAATGGCGCCCAAAATTTTTGCATTGTGACAAGCGGTGGCGCTTTAAGCGATGACGAATTCGAAAAAATGCTTCCGATTATCCGCCGGTTGAAGAACGAGACAAAACTTGGCATTGATGGCTCACTCGGATTTTTAACCGCTGAGCGTGTCACTCAATTGAAAGCTGCAGGACTCAGGCGTTTCAACAGCAATCTTCAAACCTCCCGTGAATTTTACCCCGAAATTGTGTCCACTCATTCCTATGACAAACGCATTGAGACACTTGAACTTCTTCGCGAGGGCGAACTTGAAATGTGTTCAGGGGGAATTTTAGGAATGGGCGAAAGCGCAGAAGACCGTGTAAATATGGTTTTTGAACTCAAGCGTTTCAAGCCTGAATGTCTTCCAGTAAATATTTTAAATCCACGCCCTGGCACGCCGCTTGAACAAGTCACCAAACTTTCATCCGAAGAAATTCTTAAAACCATAGCGGTTTACCGATTTGTTCTTCCACAATCCAACATCAAGCTTTCAGGAGGAAGGGAAGTGAATCTCTCGCAATTGGAACAAGAACAGGCGCTTCGCGGCGGCGCAAACGGACTAATTGTCGGCGGCTACCTCACGACAGGCGCAAATCCGGTGAAGCAGGATCTTGAGATGCTCAAACGCGCCGGCTACGAATTTTAGGTGCCTAGTTGTTGTCATTACGAAGCGGCATTCCATGCAATGCTGACTTGTCCGCCAGTAGTTTGGTGGAAGCAATCCAAAATTTAAATTGCTTCGTCCCCGCCAGAAAATCTGGCGAGTCCTCGCAATGACGAACGTCGTAGACATAAATCAAATTGTTATTACAGGCATTGGCGCTGTCACTTCAATCGGTACAAATGCACAAGCATTTGGGGAAGGATTGAAGCAAGGCGCAGTCGGTGTCGGCATTGTGCATGACCTTGACTGCGAAGGCCGCTTGAAACCCGAGCGTGCTTTTCGGGTACGTGATTTTAGCCCACCCAAATACGCCAAAATTCTCGACCCGTTTATTCAATACATTCTTGCCGCGACGGAAGAAGCGCTTGCCGACAGCGCGCTTGATTTGAGCCGCATTGATTCCAATCGCATTGGAATCGCAGTCAGCTCAAGCAAGGGCGGCATGATGACTTTTGAAAAATTTTTCGAGAGATTCAAAAAAAGACCAAGTGCGATTCTCGGCGCTCGAATCTACGCAAATTTTATTCCCAATATTGCCGCTCAATGGGTTGCAAGACATTGGAAAATCACGGGACCTGCCAAACCTGTTTCAGCTGCTTGTGCCACAGGGCTGTTCTCACTGCTCGAAGGAATTCGAATGATTGAAGATGGGGAAATCGATTATTGCATTGCAGGTGCCGGCGACGCGTCTGTAACGCGCCTCGTGACAGCAGGGTACCGGAACATGGGCGTCCTTTCCTCTGGCTGCATGCGTCCGTTTGACAAGCGGCGTGACGGGTTTTTAATTGGCGAAGGAGCGGGCATTGTTATTTTTGAAAGAGAGTCATCTGCCCGCGCACGCGGCGCAAAAATCTATGGCCATGTCAAGCGTTACGCTTATGGATTTGAGTCGTCGCATCCCTATGCTTTTTCATGTGATGGTGATGGACTTTCAAGCTGCCTCAAAAAACTCATTCGTGATGCAAACATTTACCCGCGGGAAATAGACTACCTCAATCTTCACGGCACCGCCACGTCACAAGGGGACCGTTACGAGACGGCTCAAATCAAATCAGCGTTTGGAAGCGAAGCAAATAAAATTGCGATGAGTTCCACAAAGTCGCTTGTGGGGCACATGATTGGCGCTTCGGGAGCCGTTGAAGTGATTGCATGTTTAATTGCGATGAGAGACAGCTTTGTTCCACCAACTGCAAATCTTGAAGAGCCTGACCCCGAATGTGATTTAGATTACACGCCGCTTGTGGCAAAAGAAAAAAAAGTAAATTTGAGTTGTTCTATTTCAATTGGTTTCGGCGGCCATCTCGGCGCAATTTTAATCGAGAAATAATGAATTTTACTCAAACCCTTGAAGCGCTTAAAGAAACAAATCTGTACCGCAGCCCCCGTGTTTTAGAAAACTTAAAAGGTGTTCGCGCAAATTTTGAAGGAAGACCAGTCATTCTTTTTTGTGGCAACGACTATTTAGGTTTAAGCGAACATCCTAAAGTAGTGAAAGCTGCGAAAATTGCGCTTGAAGTTTGCGGCGTTGGCTCAGGCAGCGCACGCCTCATTTCTGGAACAGGCACTTTCCACGATGCGCTTGAGCAAAAAATCGCAAGCTTTCTTCAAAAAGAAAGCGCGCTTCTTTTTTCTTCAGGCTACCTTGCCAATCTCGGAGTTTTGACTGCGCTTACGGACAAAGACGATTTAATTGCGCTCGACAAATTAAGTCACGCCTCACTGATTGATGCCGCGCAGGCGGCCAAAGCCGAACTTAGAATTTTCCCTCATCGAAACATGAATTACCTCAGGCGGCTTCTGAGTCGAAGCAAGGCAAAGCGCAAATGGATTGTTACAGATTCGGTATTTAGTATGGATGGCGACCTTGCGCCTATTCAAGAATTGGTTCAGCTAAAGCATGAATTTAAAGCAGTGCTTATGCTTGATGAAGCACATGGATTCGGCATTTTTGGCAAAGGCGGCCGAGGCGCGGCAGAAGCAGCGGATGCGCTTGACCAAGTAGACATTGTGATTGGAACTTGCTCAAAAGCACTTGGTTCCGTCGGTGGTTTTGTAAGTGGAACGCGCGAGACCATTGAAATGCTTGTCAATTTCGCCCGAACTTTTATTTTTGACACCGCACTTCCTCAGGCAATTTGTGCCGCTTCGCTCGAAGCGCTTCAAATTATTGAAGCGAATCCCAAAATGAGAGAACATCTTTTTTCAAACACCAAACATTTGCGCGAAGGACTTCACTCAATCAAGGCGCCGGTAATTAAGGGGGAATCGCCCATTGTCCCGCTCCTGATTGGAGATGAGAAAAATGCGCTTCAAATGTCCACAGCCCTTCTTAAAAAAGGATTCCTCGTGCCAGCGATTCGCTACCCGGCTGTGGCTCGCGGAAGCGCCCGGCTTCGGCTAACAGTTTCCGTTTCTCACACCTCTGACCAAATCGATTCTCTTTCGATTGCAATCAGGGAATTATTTTCTGGGCGCCAAGCAAACAACCGACACCTGTCATCCTGAAGCCAGCATTCAAGGCGAAGGCCGAAGGATCTAGAGTTCGGAGTAAACTCCACGAAAAATCGAACAAATGCTAGATCCTTCGCTGTCCCTAAGGCGCTCAGGATGACAAGTGATTAGCTTAAGATAGTGTTTGTTTAGCGTTTTGAAGCACTTCACAAACTATGTCATTCTGAAGGAGCCCCGTAAATTTATTCTGCGGGGCGAACTGAAGAATCTGGCGAATCTAGATCCTTCACGGAGTTTACCCTGAGCGCCAGATCCTTCACTTCGTTCAGGATGACAAACGAAGGGCTCAGGATGACAAGCCTGTTATGAACTTCAATGGGCTAAACAGTTACTTAAGATAAGGCGAAAAATAACCCTCGTCAGACCTTTGCCCGCTTGCTGAAAAGAAACAGATTGCGTCATTTTATTAAAAATAGTAAACTTTCTAAACTTCTTAAGAAAGAGAACTATAAAAACTAAATATGCAAGGACGTTTTTTAAAGTCTGTTTCACTCATCACCGCTGCTGTATTTTCCATCACCCAATTTTCATTTCCTGAACGTTTAAACGCTTCGGTCATTCCTTCTCCCGCATTTAATTTTGAACAGGCATCTTCGCGAGTTAGCGCTGCCGCACCTTTTCGACTCTCCATTCCCAAAGAACTTGCTGCAATTAACAACATTCATTCTGGAGTTGGGCCAAAGTTAATTCATATTCAAACTTCACACATGAGTTTTGAGGCCCAGAAAAAAATCAAAAGCATTTTGAAACACCTTGAGAAAGAAGAGGGAATCAAAACACTTTTTTTAGAAGGCACTGCTTTTAAGCTAGACCCATCACTCCTTCGCTTTTTCCCAACCCGCCCGGATTTAAACGAAAAAGCGCTTGAGCAACTCTCCCAAAAATCCTTAGTTGATGGAGCAGAACTTTTTCTTGCTGATTCTCAAAACGCAAGTGCGTACGGCATTGAAGACGCAGAAGTTTACAAAAAAGGCACCGAAATTTTTCGCGACGTTTTGCGCGCGCGCCGCGGGTCAGAGCAATTCCTTAAAGATTTTGACCAGCAAATTTCCCGCATTGCAAGCACCCGGCTAAATCCAAAGCTAAGGGATTTTTTAAAAGAGTGCAGCCGCTACACGAGCGGCACAAATAGCCCGAGCAGCCAGATTTCATTTTTAAAACAGCGCGCACTAGAAACGCTTGAGCTTGAGTTTACCAATCCGGTGAATCAAGTTGATTGGCCCATGCTCGTGCGGCTTACAAAATTAGAAAAATGGGAAAAGGAAATTAATCAAGCCGCACTCAAAAAAGAAAAAGATTTGTTTCTTGCGGTAGTCTCAAAAAAACTTACCCCATCTCTTGCGGCTTTAATTGAAGAATTGCTTTCCTCGCCGCTTGTGTCTTCAACCAGGTCAAGCGACGGCTTCGACCTAATTTTTGAAGAGATGGCGGACAAGCTGCCTCGAGATTTTAATTACGCAGCTTACCCAAATCTAAATCGTGCCATTGGTTTTCGCCTGTTAAATAGCGAAATCGACCCCTCTTTGCTCATGAAGGAAGTCGAACAGCTGAGTCAAAAAATCGCAGAGTCACTGGCGCAAAGCCAAACCGAGAAAAAAATCCTCGACGTGCTTAACAAACATCGTTTGCTTCGAAAACTATTTGCACTTGAGCTCGGCCCAGATGATTACGAAGAAATTCAACAGCTGTCATTGCGAGAAGCCCCGAATGGGGCGACGAAGCAATCTCAGTTCTGGATTGCTTCGTCAACACTTGGAACGCTTCCTCGCAATGACGAAACGTCAAAGCGCTTACGGGCATATTTTCAACCATCTCAGCTAATTCAAGAATTGCTCGCACTTTGCGTGTCCGAACATGTAAGCGTTGCTGCATTTGACAGTCATCTAGGAGAAATCGACCAGTTGTTTCGCCGAGCACTTGATTTTTACGCGGTGGTCAAAGAGCGTGACCAGTGCATGATTCGAAATGTGGAACGCCGATTTAAAGAAACGGGTGTGGATAAAGCAGTGGTAATTACCGGCGGTTTTCACTCACGACCGTTTCAGGAATATTTTTCAAAACACGGTTATCGCTACGCGCTTCTTTCGCCTAATTTTACTTCTGGTTCAAAAGAAGATTCTGAAGAGGGCAAAGCGGGTTACATCCGATTCATTCTTGAAACTGACCCGCGGAAGCTCGAAACTCAAACCCACGCAGCCACTCCAATTGCGCAGGACGAAGTTAATTTCGCGCCGCTTGGTTATGATTTCAAAATTACCGCAACACTTGTCCGGGATGAGTTGAGAGCCACCTTCGGGACAACGCCTTCATCAGCCTTTAACCCAAAGGTTGCTGCCCATTGGGGGATTCAACTTCCCGCTTCCGTTATTGATAAAGGAATTGCTCCTCGCCAGGAAGTGCGCTCCTCAGCGCATAGCTCAAAAGCGCCGGAGCCCGCTCGTCAACACCGCCAAGGGATACGCGGTTTTTACAATGAAGAAATTAGCTTTGTGGAACTTATGTTGATTACCGCTTTATTGTCCTTTCTGTCTTTAGGTTTTTTCCCATTTTTTGTTGCGCACGGCATTCAACAAAAGAATAGATTTTTAGTTATCGTAGCTGGTATCCCAAGCGCTTTAGCAGCAGTTGGATTTTTGGGAGCGCTTGCCTATTTTCTCAACTGGAGTATCCAACGACGCTTGAAAAAGAGCAACACCACAATTGCCGGCGAAGTTCCTAGAAAAGAACTTCGCGCGAGCAAAAACCCACTGTCTTTAGGAAAGTATTTAGCAGGAACGGCGTTTAGATTAGCAGCTTCCTTCGCGCTTGCGGGAACGCTTTTTGTAACATCCGTTTTTGCTCAATCAGATTCTCAAGGACAAACCGGCCGCCCAACAACTAATTCAACTGCGCTGGTTCGACAAAGAAAATCGGACGGCGGATCGACGATTGAAATTTTTAGCCCAGACGGAGCAAAAATAAAGCTCACAAAACTTGTTGCTCAGTCCATGAAAACGCCAGGCGGCGATTGGTCGCTAATTTATTCCGAGCCCGGCAGCCGTTTTCTTAGCGGCCGCGCTCAAGCGCGTGATTTAGAGACAAAGGAGTCGGGATGGGTTACAAGGTTTCAAGCGGAGCTGCCCGAGTTTGATTTGATATTTACCTTTACGAGTCAAAAGCCCGACCAATTTGAAGTTACAGTTACTGGCATGAACGGCAGCCAAATTAACCCCCGTCCTGAACTGCGGAGTAAATTATCCTCATCACGCCCCAAAATCCATCCCAAACAACCTCCTTGGAGGTTTGTTAGGAGGCTTAAGGAGATCGCCGCCAGTAAAACTGTCTCCACGAAAGGCAGCGTTCCTCCTGCACGGGTTTTTACGGGGCGAAGAAATTTATCGAAAACGAAGCAAGCGCCTCAACCGGCGGTTTTCCACCCGAGAAAAAAATGGGCATCTACCGTATCAGCCAAAAGACAGTTGGACAGAAACAGAGAAAGAGAAGGGCCTGCAAAAACATATCAACAAAAGGGCCTGGGCGCGAAGGGTGGAAGCACAGGGAACGGTCACACACGACAACTCAGCGGACGCATGGGGCGGCTAAGGGCTTTTGTGGTTCAGTTTGGTTTTGGATTTCTTATGTGGTCGGCTGATTTGGTTGCTCAGGACGCACCTCAACAAGGCCAGAACTTTTTGCGTTCGTCTGGAGAGGTTATCAATCCAAACGCAGCTACCTACGCGCACGCTGAACTGCGAAGCAGCGAAAGGCTGGTTCAATTAATTGATTCCCGAAGCGCATGGGAAGACGTTGACAGTTTTGTAAAACAATTTGAGCGTCAAGCTAAAAAGCGCATTGCGGCAAATTTAATGAGCACAAGCGGTCCATTACTTAACGAGTTTTTTGAGGGACTTGATTTTACCCATGACTGGATTCATTTCTCTAGTTCTCACAAAAATCGGCTAATCATTTTGAAATTTGGAAAAGTGGGAACAACTAAAACAGGAGCGAGCGTTTACACAATAGAACTGGATTTCAAAAATCAAAAATCGTACGTTGCGAAAAACTCGCTGGATAATCTTTTATTTAAGCCGCTTCCCATCGAACTCAATCAATTACGCGCAATCGAATTTGATTTTAAGCGCGGCATAATCCATTTCAAATTCACTTCACCGCCCAATCTTGAATCTTTAAAAAGCGCACTCGGGCCAGATTTATTTGAGCGAGTCAAGTTTGAGATGTTTGAAGAAGTGACACACGGCAAAGTTTCTGTGCCGCAGGATTTTCAAACGTACGCTTCGCTTTTGCAAAATGAACGTCGCCACAGCGCGCGCGACTTTGCAGACTATGTGAATGCCATGTTAATTAAGTATCCAGACGGCAGAACCACTGGCGCCGACCAAAAGTTTGATGATGAAGTGACGGCTCTTCATCCAGAAATCGCAACACTTTGGTTTATGGTTTCAATCGCTAGCAAGGTGGTTGAAAATCCAGCCGCTCCACCGAACAGTTATTTTGGAAGCTTTGAGCAAGCTTATTTGCGGCGTTTCGACAAATACAAAATGTTTGAAGCAACAAGAAAACAAATACACACAATCCAAGTTTCCCGAAAAAGTAGAGAATTCCCCAAACTTGTTTTTCCTACTCTAAATATCTCGCTCCCATTGACTCAAACGGACACACTTCAATTTGAATTGGAAGCTGGCAATCGTCAAGAGCTTCGGAGCAATTTATTTCAATTCAGCAGAAGGGGAATTATCTTTGCATCTTTAATGGGTTTTATTGCTGTAAGCGAGCTTCTTACACCTGCAGTCGCTAGCGATGAAAGTTTGCCAGTTACTGATGAGCAAACAGTGAGCACTCAAAGCGAAAGCCCCGCTCCTTTAACAGACCTGTATCCGTTGGTTCAAGCGCCATCTGATTTGGCACAGGCCATCCCGTATCTTGAAAAGAAACTGACTGAGTTTGAAATCGAAGGGGGCGGCGGTCTGCTCCGCTCCTATTATGTTGATGATCGAGACAAACAGTTTCTCGAATTTAAAAATATCACCTGCATTTATGATCAAGCTATTGCGATCGTCGCGATGACCGCTTTAGGCCGGCAGGAAACAGCAGAGCGTTGGATGCGGGCATTAATTCGATCTGCACATCCTGACGGGCAATTTCCATTTTTTGTTCGCTACGACAAGAATGAGTCAGATCCCTACTACAGGACAGGCTCCCAAATGTGGGCAGCATATGCGATGGGATTTTTCTTACAAAAATTTCCAGAAAGTTCGCTAACTCCTCACATTAAAGCGGCACTCAAAAAGCACTTGGATGCCATGATTAAAAACTATTGGCTTGAAGGAAGTGAACAAGGCACTCAGGAAGATACTTTCACCGGAGGCAAAGGCCAGTACCCAAATTACCCAAAAACGGAAGGTTTCGATCCAAAACCTAAGCAGTGGAGCAGCACGAAGCAGAATATCGATGCTTATTTTACTTTGGAGCTAGCCGGCAGGGTTTTGGGCGACTCAAAATATACCGCCATCGCTCAGCGCGTCAAAAAGGCTCTCCTCAATCGACTCTGGAACAATGAAAGCAATGAAGCGTATCAAGGGGTTACGGGCCCTGCCGGTCAAGATAAAAATCACGCTCTGGATGTCGGTTCCTGGTACAGCATCTTTGCTTCTTTGGTTGGTGAACACGATCGCGCGAAGCTGGCTTTAAAAAGCACGGATCAGTATCTGGTTGTTGAAGAAGGCGTCCGTGGATACACACCTTATCTAAAGGAAAGAGGATATCCTGAAGCGGCGGGCGGAATTTGGGGCGAGGGAACAGCAGGCGTCCTCCTCGCAAAAAGATTGGCGCCGCGACCTGCAGAGACAGAAGTTGTAGATGATGTTGAGAATTTATTAAAGCTGATGACAGACCATGGCCTTTTGGATCACACCCAAAATGTCGAGATTGATGATTTAAAACGTTTGCCTTCTGCGGTCTCGACAGCCTGGACTTTAATCGCTCTCCATCCGAATGGGTTTTGGAACACGGATGTGCCTCCGCTAGGTGCAAAACCCGTGGAAGCACCTGCCAGAGAAATTCGTAAGGAACTTCGAAGCAATCCATTTCAATTCAGCAGAAGGGGAATTGTCTTTGCATCTTTAATGGGTTTTATTGCTGTAAGCGAGCTTCTTACACCTGCAGTCGCTAGCGATGAAAATTTACCAGCCGCTGATGAGCAAACAGTGAGCGCTCAAAGCGAAAGCCCCGCTCCTTTATTTGACATACCGTTGGCTGGATTTGATTCTCAAATAGGCAGGGTTGTTAATAAAAAGCTTACAGTGACGAAGGGTAGCGACGGCAAAATAACGGCTAGGATTGTTGAAGACTTTGAATTGTCAGAAACTCCAAAACGTGAAGCGGCCCCCGCCATATCTACTTCTCCCCAAAAAATTGTTTTGACCGGACAAACTCAGGATGAAAAAAAAGTGTCTTTCATTGGCTCGAAAGGCGAGAAAAATAACTACGCTGGAATTGTCATTTTTGAAACACAGGTTACTTCCGAGTTTTTTGACGCCCCCCTGCTTCTTAAAGAGATGTACACAGTATCAAGCGACCAGGCTTCTGAAAAGAATAGTGAATGGTATGACAATAATAAAGTCTTGGTTCAAAAAATTAATTCAGACGGTTCCATCGAACTCTTCAGTCCCAAGAAAAGTTTGACGGTGCATATTTCAAAAGAAGATGCCAACGGCCGCCAAAGTTTAACCATCCACACCCCTTCTGCTCAAGGTAATGTTGAGGGAAAAGCATGGACTGAAAAATCCTCAGGACTTGTGGAAGGTGTTAATGGAAATAGCTTCAATAACCCCGGGTGGAGCCTCTTCGTTAAAAGGCTCGAAGATGGGTCGCTCAAGGTTTTTCTTACGAACCTGTATCCATTGGTTCAAGCGCCATCTGATTTGGCGCAGGCCATCTCGGATCTTGAAGCGAAACTGATTGATTTTGAAATCGAAGGAGGAGGCGGCCTCCTTCGTTCTTATTACGTCAATGACCGAGACGAGCAATATTTGTGGGTTAAAGACATCACCTACATTTATGATCAAGCGGCTGCAATAGTTGCGATGACTGCTTTAGGCCGGCAAGAAATAGCAGAACGTTGGATGCAGGCGCTGATTCGGTCTGCACATCCTGACGGGCAATTTCCATTTTTTGTTCGCTACGACAGGGTTAAGTCAGATCCTTACTACAGGACAGGCTCCCAAATGTGGGCAGCATATGCGATGGGATTTTTCTTACAAAAATTTCCAGAAAGTTCGCTAACTCCTCACATTAAAGCGGCACTCAAAAAGAACTTGGATGTCATGATTGAAAAGTATTGGCTTGAGGGAAGTGAACAAGGCACTCAGGAAGATACTTTCATGGGAGGCAAAGGCGTTTATCCAAATTACCCAAAAACGAAAGGCTTCAATCCAAACATTAAAAAAGAGTGGAGCAGCACAGAGCATAATATCGATGCTTATTTTGCTTTGGAGCTAGCCGGCAGGGTTTTGGGTGATTCAAGATACGCTGCCATCGCTCAGCGCGTCAAAAAGTCTCTCCTCAATCGACTTTGGAATAATGAAAGCAATGAAGCGTATCAAGGAACTAGCCATGAAGGTCCAGATAAAGATCATGCTCTGGACGTCGCTTCTTGGTACAGCCTTTTTGCTTCTTCGGTCGGGGAACACGACCGCGCGAAGCTGGCTTTAAAAAGTGCGGATCAATATCTGGTTGTTGAAGAAGGCATCCGTGGATACCCACCCTATCTAAGGGAAAAAGGATATTCTAAAGCGACGGGCGGAGTTTGGGGCGAGGGAACAGCAGGCGTCCTCCTCGCAAAAAGATTGGCGCTGCGACCTGCAGAGACAGAAGTTGTAGATGATGTTGAGAATTTATTAAAGCTGATGACAAACCATGGCCTTTTGTATCACACCCAAAACGCGGCTTATGATTCAAAACATTTGCCTTCTGTGGTCTCGACAGCCTGGACCTTAATCGCTATCCATCCGAATGGGTTTTGGAATACGGATGTGCCCATGTTAGGCGCAAAACCCGCGGAAGCACCTGCCAGAGAAATTCGTAAGGAACTTCGGAACAATCCGTTTAAATCCAGCAGAAAAAGAATTGTTTCCGCATCTTTAGCAGGTCTTATTGCTGTGGGCGAGTTTTTTACACCCGCACCCGTTTCACAAGCCTCTAGCGATGGAAGTTTACCAGCTACTGATGAGCAAACAGTGAGCGCTCAAAACAAAAGTCCCGCTCCTTTATTTGAAATGCCGTTCGGCGCTGAGCTTGACTCTCAAACAGGCAAAGTTATTAATGGAAAGCTTATGGTGACGAAAAATGGCGGCGGCAAAATAACGGCTAGGATTTTTGGCGGCCCCGTTTCCGAGACACTCATTAAAGAATTTGAATTGTCAGGAATTCCAGAACGCGAAGACACTCCCACTACTCCTAACTCCCCAAGAAAGATTGTTTTGACCGGACAAACTCTGGATGGAAAGAAAGTGTCTTTCATTGGCTTGAAAGGCAAGAAAAATAGCTACGCCGGCGTTTTCATCGTTGAAACCGAAGTCACTTCCGAGTTTTTTGACGCCCCCGTACGTCTTAAAAAGATGTACACAGTATCAGGGGGCAAGGTTTCTGAAAAGGGCAGTGAATGGTATGACAAAAATAAAACCTTAATTCAAAAGACTAATCCAGACGGTTCCATTGAATTATTCGATTCCAAGAAAAGTTTGACGGTGCATATTTCAAAAGAAGATGCCAACGGCCGCCGGAGTGTAACCACCCTCTTTTCAGGTGAAATCCCTTCTGCTCAAGGCTATGTTGAGGGAAAAGCATGGACTGAAGAATCCTCAGGGCTTGTGGAAGGTGTTAGTGGAAATAGCTTCAACAACCCTGGGTGGCGCCTCGTCGTTAAAAGACTCGAAAATGGGTTGCTGTTTGTGTTACGGAAGTATGTGAATACTGACGAAAGCGGCGCTCCAGACCCCCGCTCGTTGTTACCGCCTCTTCCGGCGCAAGATAAGCAAACACCTAATACTGACGAACGGCGTGAGTTGCGCAGCAGTTCCAAAATAAATTTTTCAAACGCAATACCGGACAGCCATCAGGCCGCAGAATTCCAAACCGTTTCTTTGGGGGGCAAAAATTTAATTATTGGTCCCAACGGAGCTATGACAAAAATAAAATTAGGAGAATCTTTTGACGATGCCATTGCACGTTACCTTGAAGAAAGACAGCCCGAAAGCGATTCCCTTTCCGCGCAATATGCCCGCACCGGCGGC
>JAHFHD010000145.1 GCA_023247075.1 Candidatus Omnitrophota bacterium
GCTTCTGCGCCGCGGGAATAAATCGTGTGCTGTTGATCCATGTCACTGAATCTTACCCAGCAATCAATCGTAAAATCACCAGTCCCAAAATTAAAATCAGCGTTGTTTGGAATAGTTAAATAATCACCAGCGCCGTCAAACAAAGCAGAAGCTTCACCAAATACTTTTGCTTGAGTGGTGAGATGCGCATCTCCATGACCTGTGATTGGGGGAGAAACGGAATCTGAATCTGAAAAATCTTTTGAGCCTTCGATGTTAAACGGAAGGTTTTCGATTGTAAGCTGAGTGAGTTTCCCATCTGAATCGTAATCATAATGAATACCGTCTTGAGTGACGTGCGCAGTTACTTTGCCATTTTTTTCTACAGTGCTGTAGGTTTGAATTGACCCTCCATCGTTCATTTCAGTTAATGCTCCAAATTGATAATGTAGATTTCCTATTTGAGCAGACATTTTGTTTAAGTAAGGCAGAGTAGTGAGAGTTTGAATGTTGCCCGCAAGTGAAACAACTGCTTTCGTAAGTTCTTTCTTGGCATTTAAGACTTCATCGTCAAAGTGAAGAAGGAGGAGGGTGTGTTCGTCTGAAGTGAAGCGTGTTTGCATGTCATCCTGAATGGCCCTAAAGGACTGCTCCGCCGAGTGAAGGATCTCGTGATTGCTAGATTCTCCCGCCAAACTACTGGCGGGCAAGTCGCCCTGCGGGCTCAGGGTGACAGAGTCTTCTCCGCTCAGGGTGACAGGAGGCGAAGCGCTGTAGCGGCTAATTCCTCTTGAGACTCTGATTTCATCTAGAAGGCCGTCAAAGTAAGCATTGTTTTCAAACGAAGCGCCGAACCGGACGCCGTCTGTTTGACTCACGAAATTGGTGTAATTGTCAAAGCTTTGAAGCAGTTTTCCATCGATAAAAAGTCTTAATTTTGTCCCTTCTCTTGAAAGAGCGATGTGATGCCACTGGTTTAAATCGGGTGTCCAGTCTGTGTAGTAATCGTTTCCAAAACCACCTTTGATGTGGAACTGATATTTTCCATTATTTTGCTCAAGCTTTAGAAAAAGTTCGCGAGTGCCCGTGCCGCCAAGATCAAAAATTGTAGAAGCATTTCCATTTGAAGGAAGGGATTTTAAAAGCGCATCGGTTTCAATTGTGAAATCATCAAGGCCAAATTCCCAGTCTTTATTTTTTGGAAGAAGCAAATAATCCCCATTACCATCAAAACGCACATTTGAATTGCCAAGGATTTGGTCTGTCGTATTTAGAGCTGTATTTCCATAAGCGCCGACATAATAAAGGGAAGGGCTTGCATCAATGATTCCCTTTACACGCGCAACAAAAGCGCTGTTTTCCATGCTTGTATTGAAAGCGGCTTCTTGTGTATTAACTACAAGAGTTGCAATATCCCCTTGGAATAAAGGATTTGAACCTTGAGTGAAGTTGTAATAAGCAAGATCAGGTGTTCCTGATTCGTTTTCAGTTTCTGCAGAGATTTCGTAAATGTAGGAATCTGCACTCGCAGAACCGTTTTTCTCAGCATCGGCACTGCCTCTTGCAAACGCTTTAATTGCAGTAACACCTGTGAGGTTTAAGTTCTCAAGTGTCTGAATTCCAGAATTACCACTACCTGCGCTTGTATGTGTGTCGTCCTTTCTAGAGTCTTGAGAACTACCATTGTAAGCTAGGGTTTCCCAATTGCCATTTCGAAGCACTGAGACTGAATAAGAGCCGTCTGCACCAACTTTGCCATATCCGGTAGCCGATGCATGTCCATAGATTTTGAACGATATAGAACTAATAGTTTGGGGCGAATCAAAATAATGAACAGATTCAATAATGGCTCGAGCTAAGGAACTGTTACTCGTGTTCTTACTTTGCGAGGTATTTATATCTTGATCAATGCTCTGCCATGGGTCATTATTCGACTCTTGACCACTAAACTCATGCAGACTAGAGCGGTAGAAGTCGGTGGGCTCACCTGCTTTTTGTCCTTCGGGAACTCCTTCTAGTTTAAGGCCGATGAGATTGCCTGTTTTGTCATACTTAAGATTTGCGTCTCCTTTTTTAATCCAAATTCGCTCGACTGCTCCGTCTTCACCCATTTCATAGGAATAAATAAGTTCCGCTCCGCCCGGCTGAATTACTTTTTCAATGCGGCTTTGATTAAAAAAGAAATGAGTTCCATCTGGCAAAATTTCTTCTAAGACTTCAGTTTGGTTAAAAATTTTCTTTGTGCCGTCTGGAAGATTGAGCGTGGCTTTTACAACTTGTCTCGTTTCATCAAGCGTGACGTTGGTGAGGAAAAGGTTTATGTCATTCTTCGCCAAAAGGACGAATCCGTCCTCTGGCGGATGAGGCGAAGCCGACTTGTCCGCCAGCACTGTGGCGGAAGAATCTAGCGAACTTAGATCCTTCGCGGAGCTTGCCCTCGAGACGCCCAGATCCTTCACTCCGCGCAGCAGCCCTTTAGGGTCGTTCAGGATGACACGCGCCGAAGGGCTCAGGATGACATTGTTCAAATCAATTCGCGTGACCATTCCATGTTCATAATGAGCAATGGAACCGTCAGAAAGTTTCTTTTGGATGAGTTCTTCTGTTGTGATTTCTTGGTCCGTTCCCCCCGTGTCATCCTGAACGGAGCGAAGGATCTCAGGATTGCTAGATTCTTCGCTTGCGCTCAGAATGACAGCACTTTCTCCGCTCAATTCTGGATCCCCGCTTAAAACATGCGGGGATGACAAAGAGTTAATATTCAGCAATGGAAGAGTTGAAGAATGATAAGTGTACTGAAATACTTCTCCATCTTTTTCCTTAAGTATGAGTTTTTGATTTTGGTCATAGGTGCGGATGGCGCCGGATGAATCCGTCACAATAGTTTGATTGCCCTCGTAGCGGTAGTCATAAGCATTCCACATTTTCCCGAATCGAGTGACTTCAATTCGGGAGACTTTTAAAGGTATCGTGCTGCTATTGTCATTCCCGCTCGCTCCTACGCTCGCGTCCGTGCGCGGAGCACTTTTCGGGAAGAACTTGACGTTCTTCTCCGAAAGTGGCGGGAATCCAGATTCTAGATCCCCGATAAAAGCATTCGGGGATGACAAAGAAACATAAAAATACGTCGAAAGTAGTGATGAGTTTTCATCAAGTGAGGTAAGAAGCTTTTCGCCTTCATAAGTTCTCGTGACCAATTCCTCAAGGTCTTTGACCACGATTCGTTCAATTTCAGCTTCTGTGTAGGTGTAGGAATACTGAAAAGTGAGAACGCCGTCTTTAAAAATCTCCCTGATTTTTCCGTAGCGGTAAATCACTTGAAGCTCATGAGGATTTTCGGGGGTTGAGTGAATTACAGTTTTGACAAGCTCACCGGCTTGATTTAAATGCGTTTCCACATTTCCTTGAGTGACTGTGGTGGAAAGAATGGCTCCCGATGAATCTCTCTGGTAAGCATAAACTTTTATTTCTCCAGCAGGCGGCGTCACTTTAAAAAGATTTTGATTTAAGAATTGAATGATTTCTCCATTGGCTTTAATTTCTTGTTTGAGATTAAAGTTTGAGTCAAAAGTCATTTTGGTAATCGTAATGGCGTCCGGGACAATGGAAGGGTCGAGTTCTGCTTTAATTTCACCCACGTCAAAGTGAAAGTCATATTTGATTCCTTCTTTCGTAACCAGATGAGTGAGCTTTCCATCTTCAAAGAAAAGAGTTTTGCCTGTAGGGTCAACGGACTTAATGAGCTCCCCTTCCACATAAGTTCGAATTGCACCTTCTGAATCCACTACATCTGTTTGGTAAATGGCGCCTGAATCGTCAAAGGTGAGATTGGTCATTTGAGAACCATCTTCAAGTTCGATGGAATTAATGGATTTTGTGTCTTCACCGTAATGGATTTTTAGGCCGTCCAGAGAAACGCTTGAAAGCTTGCCTTCTTGATTAAAAAAAGATGTGGCGCCATTCTGGGTAATGGAAAGATTTGTGAGATTGCTAGCCGCATTTGTGGTGATGTCTAGGCTCGCAAGTTCCCGACCATCTGCGCTCATTACTTTGGTCAGCAAGCCATTTTGAAAAACCAAAGTTTTGCCTTCCGAATCAATGGTTTTCAAAAGTGCTTTTGTGTTTGCGTCATAAAAAAGTTTTTGGTAAAGAGGATTGGGTTCGGAAGGAGTCAGAATGATGAATCCATCTTCAAAGATTTTGGTGAAGATGATGAGCGCTCCATTGCCGAGTTTGATTCTTGAAAGCATTCCTTCTTCAAACTCTGAAAGTATTCCGGTTTCCTTGTTAAAGGACTCTTTGGGTGTTCCAGTGAGGTCATAAATGTTTTTAAATCCTTCTGACTCCATCACAATTGAATCCGATAAATAGGAATAAAGAACCATTTCGCCTTTGGGATTAATTTCTTTTGTGAGTTTCCCTGTTTTGTCATAATAAAGATGGCTTCCGTCCGGACGGCGGTAAATAACAGTGCCGTCGCTAGAGAGAATTTGAATGGAGCCATCGTAAAGTTTTGCGGCTGCACTTAAAAGTAAACCGCTTGAATCAAGTTCAATTCCCGTAACGCGCGAGCCGTCTTCAAGGTCAATAGAAGTGAGTTTGTTTTGAGCGTAGTTTAAAATTTCTCCATTTTGAGTGGTGAGGTGAAATTCGGTTTCTGATTCAGCCGCAACTGCTTCTTCTGATTTAAGCGTGACGACAAATGAGGCTGTTCTTTCATTGCCTGCTTCATCGCGCTTGGTCACGAAAAGTGTGTTCTCCCCCTCTTTGGAAAGAATTCTGGTTTCAGAGTTTAAAACTCCGTCTGCTGCGTAGTTCAATTGATAAACTTGGTTTGAAGCTTGAGCGCTTGAGGTAAACGCAATTTGGGGAGAAAGGGTGTCAAGCGTCACTCTCCATGCAAGCCCTGATTCGTTTCCTGCTTCATCAGTTTCAAGAAGTTCAAGGGTGTACGGACCATCGTCACTGGATTCATCGCCGCCCAATTTAAAGGTTTTGGATTTGATCATGCTGTCATTCTGAGCGGAGCGAAGAATCTCGCAATCGCCAGATCCTTCACTTCGTTCAGGATGACAACCCAGATGC
>JAHFHD010000146.1 GCA_023247075.1 Candidatus Omnitrophota bacterium
ACTGTTTGCTGCGTGCGTTTTAAAAAAGCGTCGTCATCCAAAGCTGCGCAAGCCGCAGCCTGCGCAAGAGAATTTACATTAAAGGGCTGCCTGATTTTACCCAAATAAGCGATGAGTTCTGGCGCTCCAATTCCACATCCAATCCTGAGTCCCGCAAGCCCATACGATTTTGAAAAGGTTCTAAGCAAAATCAAATTTGGATGACCCGCGCCGATTTTTTGAATGAGTTTTGGGAAATCACGCGCTTCCACAAAATCAATGTATGCCTCATCGAAACAGACAATCACTTCCTTTGGAACTTTTCTCAAGAAATCGTCAACGTCTTTTTCCTTAACATAGGTACCTGTCGGATTGTTTGGATTCGCAATGAAGACAAGTTTTGTTCGTTCTGAAATGCGGTTTAAAATTCCGAGGAGATCAAAACGGTATTGTTTCATCGGAACAGCCGTGTAAAGAGCCCCTACCACCCGACTGATTAATGGGTACACAAGGAACGATGCCTCAGATGAAATCACCTCATCGCCTTCCTTAAGAAAGCCGCGTGCCAACAATTCAATAATTTCATTCGACCCATTTCCCAAAATAAAATGGTCTTGAGAAAGTTGGAATCGGTCAGACAATTTTGATTTAAGTAGAAAAGAACTACCGTCCGGATATCGGTGAATATCTCGCAGTACCGTTTTGATTGCCTTCAGAGCTTTAGGCGACGAACCAAGCGGATTTTCATTTGAGGCCAATTTCACCACCCGCTTGAGACCAAGTTCCCGCTTTACTTCTTCAATCGGCTTTCCCGGTTCATACGGCCTAATGCCTTGGATTGATTCCTTAAATATAATTTGGCTCATAACAAAAAATTATTCAGAAAGGTTTGAGCGGATGGAAGGGTAAGACCCCAGGATTTTAATGAAACGCACCCGATGCTCCATT
Organism: Candidatus Omnitrophota bacterium; assembly: GCA_023247075.1. Lineage (GTDB taxonomy): Bacteria > Omnitrophota > Omnitrophia > Omnitrophales > Danuiimicrobiaceae > JAHFHD01. The sequence continues at coordinate 928 of JAHFHD010000146.1, forward strand.
GCTTGAATGGTCTTCTTGACCTCTTTTTCTCCGACATGTCCCTCTAAATCAATAAAGAAGTAATAATCCCAGGCCTTTTTCTTAGAGGGCCTTGATTCAATCTTGGTCATGTTAATTTTATTTTTGCGAATAGGCTCAAGCATTTCATAAAGAGCGCCGACCTTGTCTTTAATCGAAACCAAAATTGAGGTTTTGTCACATTTCGAAGGTTTTGAAATGTGCCGACCAATGACAAGGAAACGCGTTACATTGTGCGGAAGATCTTCAATTGCTTTTTCTAAAATAGACAAATTGTAAATGGTAGCGGCAAGCGCTGAAGCAATGGCCGCAGACCCATCTTCCTGAGAAGCGCGCAGGGCCGCTTGAGTTGTGCTGGTTGTCTCAATCAGCTCTGCTTTCGGCAAATGCCGCTCAAGCCACAAACGACACTGGCCAAACACTTGCGGATTTGAGTAAATCCGCTTGATTTCAGAAAGCTGGCAAGCAGCCATCAAGTTATGCGAAATCTCAAATAAAACCTCAGAACAAATTTTTAAATCTGAATCAATGAACATGTCAAGAGAGTGATTCACAGCGCCTTCAATTGAATTCTCAACTGGAATCACGCCATAATCCACATGCTTGTGATTCACCTCTTGAAATACTTCAGTGATGCTCACACATGAAACATATTTAACGCTTGAACCAAACTTAGAAAGTGACGCAAGGTGGGTAAAGCTTGCTTGAGGACCCAAATACGCAACCGACATCGGCTTCTCAAGCGCAAGAGAGGCCGACATCACCTCGCGGTAAATGGCTTTGATTGCGTCCTTTGGAAGCGGACCCTTTGCCAGTTCATCAATTTTCCGGTAGATTTCACTTTCACGGGCCGGCGCATACACCTCTGAATGCTCTTCACTTTTGAGCTGCCCAATTTTAAGCGTGAGTTCTGTGCGGTCGTTCAGCAGACCGATTATTTTTTCATCCAGTGCATCAATTTTTTTTCTAATTTGCTCTAGACTCATGTTGGCGAAACCTCGCTCTCTTGGGTTTCCACAATCTTTTCATTCCTCAACAATTCTTCTCGCTTCACCGATTGGTCAACCAGAGACTGGATTTCTGAAATATTCGGAAGATCCGCCACTGACTTTAACCCAAAGTGTTCTAAAAACCGATTTGTCGTGCCATAAAGAAAAGGCCGTCCAGGCACTTCTTTGCGGCCAACAATTTGAATCAAATTTCTTTCCAGTAAAGTGCTTAAGACTCCTGAAATATCCACGCCGCGCAAATCTTCAATTTCAGCGCGTGTAACAGGCTGCTTGTAAGCAAGGATTGCAAGCGTCTCAAGCGCGGATTGTGTCGCTTGCTTGGTTTTTCTGTCCCGCTCGAGTTTCATAATCCAAGGCGCAAATTTTGGGTCCGTGGTGCACTGAAATCCTCCCGCTACTTCTTCAATGCGAAAACTTTTTCCAGCATTCATATATTCCGTTTGCAGCTCGCGCACCAAAATTTCTATTTTTTCTGCTGAATAGTGAGGAAGAGCACGCTTTATGTCACCAGTGCTGACAGGGCGAGATGCGGCGAACAAAATTGCCTCAATTACTTGTTTCACCTCCTGCTCGGTTTGGATTTCAAAAGTTTGAATCGGTCGTTTTTCTTCACGGATTTGCGAAAAATCCCCAGAACCTAAAGACAAACGCTCTTCAATTTCTTGAGCAAGCTCTTCACGCAATGCTTCTAATTGTTCTTCTTTTTGTTTTTCCGATTGTTTGGTTCCCACAAGCAAATCTCCTATTTACTGACTTGAGTTCCGCATATTTCCCTCTCGCCCCCTATGGGGGAGAGGGAAATTGATTCAGAAAATTGCAGAACTCAAGTTACTAATTGAAAAATAATTAAAAAATTTAAGCGGTTGCAAGCGTAATCAAAATATCGCCGAACATTTTGTCCTGTTTCGTTCGTGCAAATTTTGAACGCACCATTTCGAGCAATGCTAGAAAAGTAACAACGATTTTATTTCTGGTAACGTGCGATGCTAGAAAGAGCTCCCGGAAGAAAATTTCTTTCTTCTCAAGAAGCAAAACCCTGAGCTCCAAAATCCGTTCTTCGATTGTAATTTCTTCCTCATACACTTCATGAATTTTTTCGGTCCCAACATTTTGAAGCACGGTTCGGAACGCATTGAGTAAGTCATAAAGGCTTGCGTGAAGCGGGTCCGCTTTCAAATTTTCTTCCGGCCAATCTCCAAGGTAATGAGCTACAATTTGCCGCGTAAATACACAGGCGCGTTCCGCCTCAAGAAAGCCAAGTTCCTTTGCCGCTTCCCGAAATGCTTGATATTCAAGCAGCTTTTTAACCAACTCAGCTCTTGGGTCTTCACCGTTTTCATCCACTTCTTCTTCCGTCACAGGAAGCAGCATCTTCGACTTGATGTACATTAAAGTAGCTGCCATAACAAGAAACTCACCCGCAATTTCAAGGTCATAGCGTTTCATTTCTTTGAGATGACTCAAGTATTGCTCTGTGATGAGTGAAATTTCGATGTTGCAAATATCCATCTCATTTTTTTTGATGAGGTCAAGAAGCAATTCAAGCGGGCCCTGGTACACAGGAAGCTGCACCATCAAGGGGTCATAAGTGCTGAGCCGCGCTCCTTCACCGTCATTGCGAGGACTAGCCGCGCAAAGCGGCCGGGACGAAGCAATCTCCTGTTCTGAGATTGCTTCGGCATCGCTTGGGACACTGCCTCGCAATAACGAATTCAGCAAATGCTCTTCCATAATATTAAATTCCAATCCCAACTGCATCTTTGGCTTCAGCCAGGGTTTGCGAGGCAATGGTTTTTGCTTTTTTTGACCCTTCAATCACAAGGTCTTTAATTTTTTGCGGCTCCAACTCTAATTGTTTGCGCTTCTCATATATTGGCACAGTAAATGTTTTGAGATAGCCTGCCATTTCTTTTTTACATTCAACGCATCCGCGTTTTGCGCTTCTGCATTCGCTGGCAACTGTTTCCTGATTGGACTCATTAAAAATCTTGTGAAAATAATAAACCGGGCAAACCTCAGGATGCCCTTTGTCCTCACGCTTCTTGCGTGCTGGGTCGGTTACCATTTGCATCACTTTTTTTTCGACCGCTTCCGGAGAATCTGCGAGATCAATGGTATTGCCATAACTTTTACTCATCTTCCGCCCGTCAAGTCCAGGTACTTTTGGCGTGCGAGTCAAAATTGCCTCTGCTTCGACAAACATCTGCTTTTTGTAAAGAAAATTAAATCGGCGGGCAATCTCTCTTCCGAGTTCAAGATGAGGTAGCTGGTCCTCTCCTACCGGGACTGCATTTGCTTTGTAGAGAAGAATGTCTGCGGTTTGGAGCACTGGGTAACCCAAAAACCCATGCGTCGCAAGCTCTTTTCCCTTTTGCTCATTTAATTGATCTTTGTAGGTTGGATTCCGCTCAAGCCAGGCGATGGGAGTAATCATGGAAAGGATGAGTGCTAATTCAGCATGCTCTGAAACCAAACTTTGAAGAAAAATGGTGGACTTTTTTGGGTCAAGCCCCGCTGCGAGATAGTCAATGACCACGTCAAGCGCATTTTGTTTGATTTTGGTTTTTGATTCATATTCAGTCGTTAAAGCATGCCAATCCGCAATCATAAAGAAGGCATCGTCCCCCTCAAACTTTTTCCAGTTCTCGAGCGCGCCAAGCACATTTCCTAAATGCAGGCGGCTTGTCGGCCGCATTCCGCTTAGTATTCTTTTTGCCATTGGGGTAAGCGTCTTTTAGAAAAATATGGATTCTCGTTCATATCTACTTGTTAATAAAGGAGTTGTATATTATCGCACTTGTAAATTCATTTCCATATCTTTCACGACTTCTTTTAGACTTTCTTCTCTATTTTATTAACCAGTCACAACTAACCACATTGATTAAGTTTAAACGTTTTAGCTTAATTTGTGATTTGTAAAGATACGTGTAACACGCTAACCTTTCATCAGGTAATTCTTTTCATAATAGGGTAAACAAATGGAAAATCAAAAGAAGAAAGTTAAAAGGTTAAAAGGCTTCACATTGGGAGAGATGGTTACTACCGTGACCATCATTGGTTCTTTAACTGCCATTGCAGTGCCTAATTATTTAAG
>JAHFHD010000147.1 GCA_023247075.1 Candidatus Omnitrophota bacterium
CGTTGCGTATGCAATTCTAAAACCCGCGCTCTTTGACAAAATCAAATTAAAATCTCAAGCTGCAAAAGCGTTGTGGACTTTGCTTGGAATTATTTTTTTCTTTCACATTAATCTGATTGCTTTTCTCCTGTTTCGCTCACAGTCTCTTCATCAATTCATCCAAATGGGAACAGAAATTTTAATGCACCTCACCACTCCCGTAAATGGACCTCTAATTCCAAAAATTGGCCGTGTTGCGTTTTTTGTACTCCCGATGCTCGTGCTTGAAACTTTTCGATTTGTCACGAATGAATTAAAATTCAGAATTCCAATTCACTGGTTTTTCAGGGGAATTTTTTATTTCGTCATTATGTTTCTAACCATCACCTTCGGTATGGGCGGAAGCCATGAATTCATCTATTTCCAGTTCTAAACAAGTAGCGCCGGCAAATCCGAGCGAAACATTAAAGTCATTTGCAGTAGCCCTTATTCTGATTATTGCCTCCCAACTTATTTTTGTCCATTTGTCTGAAATTGTTCAGGAAGGCAGTAAACAAACGGTCTGGCTCAAGCGGGATTGGGCAAAACAAAATACAAGCGTGGCATCAGTTCCTAAAAAAGACACTGTGCTCTTTTTTGGAAGCAGCAAAGTTGCGGCAGGCATCATCCCCAAACTATTTGATGAACTCAATGAAAATACCACTTATTCCTTTAACTTTGCGCTTCCCGCCCTGCCGCTTTCATCACATTACTTCATGCTTAAAGATTATTTAAAACATCATGAAACACCTCGGTATATTCTGGTTGCAATCGACTCAGATGATTTTCATGAATCGCTTCTCCCGAGCTACGCGCCAATTGGAGCAAGCCTTCAGGAAATCATTCAACTCGCATATAGGCTGCAAAATGGTGATCTTCTGCTTAATTTTTTATTTCCCTCTCGGCTCTTTTGGAGAGAAATTTTTGCATATTTATTTGGGAAAATAGCATTAATTCTCCCAGACTCAATACAACATGGCATCAAGAAATTGGTTTATCAATACTTCCAGAATATTCAAACATTTTCACACAACTGGGATTACGCTTACCAGTCTTTCTTTGTTTCACCTGAAAAAAATACAGAAGAACGTCGGAAATTCATTGAAAATAGCAAAGGTTACTATGATTTCCCAGAGCAAAAGGTGTTCGGCGGTAAATTACCAGAACATCTCAACTTGCCCGAACATCAAATGCCCGCTTCTCACTACGTTGAACAGTTTCTCAACCCATTTTTTGAATTGTGTGAGCAGCATCACATCAAAGTCATTTTAATTACCCCTTATTTTCTGAAAACTCATGAGACGTCTTTAGAATCAACACCGATTCCATTAGCATGGCAGGAGCTGGAGCACCATTATTCGAACGTTTATTTCCTCCCGACAAGCCATGCCAAAAAGTGGTATGACTCAAAATATTTTTCAGACCCGGCTCATGCAAATCAAGAAGGTGCCGAAAAGTTTACTAGGGAAACCGCCGAAGAATTCAAAACCTTACGGGTTAAAACCGTGTAACCTCTGGAAAAATATGGACGCAAAACAGCAGGAAAATCTAAGACAGGCAAGAAAAGTAGGGCTCGACAATGTCATTTGCAACCTGTACCGCATGGGTGCAGAGCAACTCGTTTCCGTAATTGACCGCTACCCCATTCAACCAAATCAGGTGACCACCTTAAGCCTTCTCCTGACCATCTGCGCCTCTTTTTTCGCCTCAAGGGGGACTTATTCGGGCTTTGTTCTGTGCGCCAACACCGCTCTTCTCGCCTGCTTTTTGGATTTCGTCGATGGGTCACTTGCAAGACGCAAAAATCTTGCGAGTCCATTTGGTTCTTACTTAGACAATTTCTTTGACGACTTGGGACAAATTTTCCTTGCGCTTGGTCTTGCGCTTGGTCTTCGAAAAATTGGGTCTTCTGACATTGCATCACTTAGCCCGATTGTCATTTATGCAGGCGACATGCTCATCGCGTTTACCATGACCCGCTACAGATTAGAATTTATCGACCCAATCTCAAATCAAAAAGATTTGGGAAATGTCTTCAAAGAATCATTGCTCCTCCAAATTGGGCGAACACTTCTTCCGCCTGTCTATTCGCGTACTCTGATTTTTCCCTTATTTGCAGTACTGAGCCTGACCGCTCCCTTTCTCAATTGTTTTGCTTTTTACACAATGGTTCTTGCCCTCGCCTTTGCAGTGAAAGTAGGAATTGACATTTATTCTTTACCAAAACCTCAAAAAAATTCCCATTCGTCGTAGGGCGTGTCGCAATCTTACTTGTGAAAGCCATCATCATCTCAGCAGGTCAAGGCAAACGCATGGGTGCATTGACCAAAGACTTACCAAAATGTATTGCTGTCAAGTTTCAAGGCAAATCACTTCTCGAACATCAAATCGGCAAGCTTCGGGCTTTAAATGTAAATCAAATTGTCGTTGTGCGCGGATATCAGGGTTCAAAAATAACTCTGCCGGGCATTCGGTATGTGACCAATCCAGATTATGAAAAAAATAATATTCTCGAATCCCTTTTCTTTGCCAAAAGCGAATTTGATTCAGATTTAATTATTATTTACGGTGATATTTGGTTTGAGCAAACACTTCTCAAAAATTTTATGACCCATCCCGGCGATTGCGTCATTGCCTGCGATCCCAACTGGCAATCTACCTACAGTGACCGGGCTCACAATCCGCCTTCAGGCGCAGAGCTTGTTAATTGGAACCATCTAAACGAGGTGACGAGAATTGGAAAAATTTGGGGAGAAGGTCAAATCAACGGAGAATTTATTGGCATGATGAAGCTCGCAAAAACATTCACAAGTCAATTCAAGAAACTTTACGCAGAAGTGTCGAAGAGTTTCTCAGGAAAGCCTTTCCAAAAAGCTTCAACATTCCGCCAGGCTATGCTGAGTGATTTCATTCAAGAAATGGTAAATCGAAAGATCGTTGTCAAAAGTCATCTCATTCAGGGGCGATGGTTTGAGTTTGATACACCTGAAGACATTAAAAAAGCTGAAACCATTTTTGGCATTACATCGTCTAATCGAATATAATTTCAATATCATCACCAAACAGAAACGTCACAACCAAGTACAGAAATGACTAAAACATCGACTTTAAAAGAACTGCTGAATCAGAAGTCAATTCTCCGTATTGTGGGCGCGCACAATGCGCTTGGCGCAAAACTCATTGAACGTCATGGATTTGAAGGAATTTGGGCAAGCGGACTTGAAATTTCAGCTGCACACGGCGTTCCGGATGCAAACATCCTCACCATGACTGAAAATTTGGAAGACGCACAAATCATTAATGACGCCACAAAACTTCCTGTTATCTGCGATTGTGACACTGGGTACGGCAATGCCTCAAATGTCATTCACATGGTCCGAAAATATGAAGCTGCTGGACTTGCGGCTGTTGTCATTGAAGACAAGCGCTTTCCAAAGGTCAATAGCTTTATTCCCGGCCGCCAAGAGCTTGCGCCAATTGACGAATTTTGTGGAAAAATTGAAGCCGCGCGGAACGCGCGAAAAAATCCGGATTTCTGTATTTTCGCCCGAATTGAAGCGCTCATCGCAGGCTGGGGACTGGATGAGGCATTAAAACGCTCAGATGCATATGAAGAGGCTGGAGCGGATGGAATTGTGATTCACTCAAAATCAAAAACCCCGGATGAAATTTTTATGTTTGCCGAGAAGCGCCGCGGCAAACTTCCGCTGATTGCAATCCCGACCACTTATTACCAAGTCACAGCAGACGAACTTGCTGCACATGGATTTAAAATCGTCATCTATGCCAATCACGGACTTCGCGCTTCCCTGTACGCAATGAATCAAATCATTGGTGAAATTGCGCGCACCGGTTCCACCAAATCAGTGGAAAATAAAATCGCTTCCTTAAATGATGTTTTCGACATACAGGGAATGGCGGATATTGGGGAAGATGAAAAAAAGTTTTCTGGCAAAGAACCCATTCGCGCCATCATCCCAGCGGCAAGCGATTACCGCTCACAGCCAGATCTTCGTGAGCTGCTTGGCAATCAGCCGCTTTCAATGCTTGAAATTGCCGGGAAAACATTGCTCGACCGCCAAATGGACCTTCTGCGCTCAGCAGGCGCCACCGATATTTGCGTGATTGGCGGCTACCAGTCTTCTCAGCTAAAAGTAAAAGGTGCTCAAATCATCACAAACCCAGATTATGAACATTCCTCCACCGCACAATCGATTATGTACGCTGAGCAACATTTCGGCTCAAAATGCATCATTACTTATTCTGACATTATGTTTGACCGGTCAATCCTAGAACAGCTTTTGGAAAGCACTCACGATTTCACCATTGTCATTGACCGGGCATTTCAAACACTTCCTGAAAGATCTAAAAAATTAGACCTTGTCATCGTGGAAAAAACGAAAACTCCAAGTGGAGCGCGAAATCTTGAACCCGAACTATTTCATCGCGTACTCAAGATTGGGAAGCAATTGGACCAAAGAAAAGCAAGTCATGAATTTATTGGAGTGACCTTCTTTAAAAAGAAGGGGGGGGTTGAACTCTCCAAGCGGTGGAAAGAAGCTTTGGCCAAATTCAAAGGAAAACCATTTTACGAAGCAGATTCTGTTGAGAAAGCTGGTTTTACCGACCTCATCCAATATCTCATCGACTGTGAATTCCCAATTCACGCACTTGAAATTAATCACGGATGGTCAGAAATCCACTCGGCGAGTGACATTGAGCGAATCAATACCTACTTCCGGAACCCATCCCAAGAACACGCTTCCAAAAAATGATTTCGGTTCATGATTTCCTAACTCCCCTCAAGAAAAATGGGATTACATTTCTAACGGGAGTTCCATGCTCCTTTTTCAAAGCTGCAATTGACTGCACGCTCGATGATTCTGAATTCCGTTACGTCATGGTGCCTAATGAAGGAGCAGCTCTTGCCGCTGCCTCTGGGGCATACTTAGCAGGACGAAAAAGTTTGATTTTGATTCAGAATTCAGGCTTCGGTAATTTGATTA
>JAHFHD010000148.1 GCA_023247075.1 Candidatus Omnitrophota bacterium
CATAAGCGGAATATCTTGAATTGTTTTGAGGTTTTGACTCACATCATCGCCAGAATGGCCATCGCCACGCGTGAGGCCAAACGCAAACATTCCATTCTCATACCGAAGTGAAATAGAGACGCCGTCAATTTTCTCCTCAATAAAATAGTCGACTTGCGTTCGCGCGAGTCCTTTTTTCACCCGCTCATCAAAATCCCTGAGTTCATCGTATGAATAGGTATTGTCCATACTAAGCATCAGAATCTCGTGGCGAACCGATTTAAATTCTTTAAGCGGCTCACCACCTACCCGTTCTGACGGAGAATCGGATGTTTTAAGCTCGGGGTAAGCCTTCTCAAGGTCAAGCAACTCGCGCATGAGGCGGTCAAACTCCTGGTCACTAATGACAGGTTTTGCCTCAACATAATATTTTTGATTGTGCGCGTTGATTTCTTTTTTGAGTTGACCGATTCTTTTTTTAGCTTCTGATTTGGTCATAAATAAAGTTTTGTTATTGTAATTATTTATTTCTTAATTTTATTTATTCATATTTTGTCATTCCTGCGAAAGCAGGAATCCAGAATTTAGTTTTACCTTCTGGATCCCTGGTCAAGCCAGGGATGACAATACTGGTAAAACTATCAGACTTCATCACAATAACCTCTCAGCAAAATACTCAGGTAGACCCGCCTTCCTAATTTTGTCTGCCGCTTTCACATTGTCGTAGGCAAGCCTCACAATTTCAAGTTTAAGACTTTCTGAATCAAAGAAAGCAAAACTGAGTTTTGGATTTTTGTCCCGCGGCTGACCAACACTTCCGGGATTGATGAGGCAGCGGCTGTTCTTTTTCAATTGATAAATGCCTGCCGGAAGGTACTGGCTCTTATTCTCTTCGGCTGAAAAAAGTGAGGGGAAATGCGTGTGTCCGAAAAAGCAAAAATTGGTTTTAAGTATTTCGAGTGACGGGCTCGCATCTTCCTGTGTAAAAATGTAATGATAATCAAGTGGCTCATGAATGCTGCTGTGCGCCCAGGTCACCTGATGCGTCTGGTCAATTGTGACGGGTAAAAAATCCTTGATTTGTCTTTTTTCCTGTTCGCTGAGTACTTCGGCCGTCCATTCCAATGCTCTTCGCGCGCGTGGATTAAAGTAATCTCTAAATGGAATGTCAAAAATCGCCTGGTCATGATTTCCCATAATGACAACATCAACTGAACTTCGAAAAATGGCAAGACACTCTGAGGGATTTGCTCCGTAGCCCACCGCATCACCAAGGCAGATGATTTTATCTGACCCACGCTTTTTAATTTCAGACAGAGTACATTCCAAAGCTTCCAAATTTGAATGCACATCTGAGATGACAGCGAATTTCACAAAAATTAGTTAAGTTTCTAAATTAGGTTCTGTGCTTTTTCCCCTCGCCCCTTTTTTTAGGGGGAGAGGGCAGCGGTACAAGCGTTGGGTGAGGGGGTAAATCACGAATGAATCCCACCCTCACCCCAACCCTCTCCCTCTTAAAGAGGGAGAGGGGTATTGATTTAAAAAATATGTAGAATTCAAGTTTCTAAATTAGAATCTGGAACATTTCTGTCTTTTAGAATTTTGTTGATTGCTTTCCAAAAGCGTAGCAAATCATGTTCCATGACTCCCACATCTTCATCAAGCACTTTTTGTACATAATCTTCAGGGAGTCCTGAGTAAGCAGCCAATTCAAGCGTATCAATTTTATGCAGCTGCATGAGCCTTCTGATTTGAATTGGTTTCACGAAGCCGGTGCCATTTCTTTTGATTCAATTGGTTTTTCCTTTTTTAAAGGAATGTCCGCGTCAGATGAGTCGCTTAAAGCCACTCGCCTTTTGTAATAAGGGAGGTAGTCTTCCTTTGGTTCATAGGGATTTGGGTCAAGCCCAAGATTCGGGTAATCCCATTTGTGATGAGCCAATTCCAAAAATCCATCGAAAACAGTTTCAGGTAAAATAATTGGGTCTTTTTGCGCACCACTGACCATTGGAAAAGTAAACACATCATACATCCCTGAACCCATCCGCATTACCATGTAGTAAATCCCTTGCATGACACCTCCAACCGGCGCAAGTGCAAATTGACCATCAATTTTTGCCATACGAATTGGTTGAAGAAAAACTTCAAGCGGCGCAGTTGCTAAATTGGTAATGCCGCGGCCTAGTTTTTTATATGGGTTAAGTTCGTCTGCTTGTGAATCGTGCGTAAAGATGAGGCAAAAAATAAAACCAATGGCTAAAACTTTTAAGGTACGGACAAAACATCTCATTTTTTATTCTTCCCTGCCTGCGTCAAACGCTGGAACTCTGGATGCGCATGCAATTTTACAAGGTCGCGGTCCCGCTTCATGTATTCAAAATCTCGATACCCCAGACGAATGGCACGTGTGAGCGCTTTGAATGCCTGTTTCGGTTGATTCACCAAAGCATAGCTGCAGGCAAGATTGTAATGAATAACCGCATCATCCTTCTTAAGTTCGGCAAGACGGCGGTCAATCTCAAGACCTTTCTCATAGAGTCCCATTTTGGTGTAGAGCTCAGCAAGCGGAATAAGCGCCTCCACGTAACGAGGATCTCTCTTAACCAATCCCTCAAAAAAGGTAAATTCAAAGTCAGGGAGTTCATTTTTCATAAGTGTTTAATTTTATCTGTTGCTGGCTCAGAAGAAAAGAAAAACCCTTATTGACTTTATTGAGGGCGGGAGTAGAATCCGCCCTCATGTATACTCCCCAAGCGTACAAAGTGTGAATTTCTTTATCTCAATCGGTAATACTCAATAAGGTGTTGGTTGGGATTAAGTAAAATCGCAATTTCTGACCTTATTGAGTATAATCCCGAGACAAGAAAAGAAATATGGAACCAAGCGAACCAACTCATAATCTTCCACAATCTCCATTCTCCAAATTTAAAAAAGTTATTTTTGGTCCGGCAAGAAATTTGCTTGATCCTTCCGTCGGTCACAGAATTTCACTCATTGCATTCCTGGCATGGGTGGGCTTAGGGGCTGATGGTCTTTCTTCATCCGCTTATGGACCCGAAGAGGCATACCGAACCTTGGGAGCACATACCTACCTTGCCGTCTTTTTGGTTTTGGCTACGGCCATTACTGTTTTCGTAATTTCCTATTCGTACAGCCGAATTATTGAGCACTTCCCGTCAGGAGGCGGAGGGTACGTTGTCGCAACTGAATTGCTTGGAAAGCCTGCAGGTGTTGTTTCAGGATGCGCACTTTTGGTGGATTACATTCTTACAATCACCGTTTCCATTGCTGGCGGAGGAGACGCTTTGTTTAGCCTTTTACCTTATTCGCTTCACCACTGGAAACTAGTTGTTGAATTTAGCGCCATTTTACTACTCATCATTATGAATTTACGCGGAGTCAAGGAATCGGTGACTGCACTTATTCCAATTTTTCTTATTTTTCTTGGCACTCATATTTTCCTCATTTTTGGGGGTGTCATCCATCATGCCGCTGACATTCCGGCCGTTACCCACGAATTTCATCAGGGCTTTCAATCTGGACTTGCCCAGCTTGGTGGTTGGGGACTTTTTCTTGTGTTTCTGCATGCCTATTCACTTGGCGGTGGAACCTACACTGGAATTGAAGCTGTTTCAAATGGCGTTGGCCTTTTAAGAGAACCGAAAGTTGAAACAGGAAAGCGCACCATGACATACATGGCAATTTCTCTTGCGTTTACTGCTGGAGGTTTGCTGCTCTGCTACATGCTCGTAAATGTCCAGCCCACTCATGGGCAAACGCTTAATGCTGTTCTTGCAAATGATTTGCTTGGCAGCGCCCGCTTAGGCGGAATTAATATTGGTGGCATACTCGTTCTCATCACCATTGCCTCAGAAGCTATTTTGCTCCTTGTGGCTGCGCAAACCGGTTTTATTGATGGCCCTCGGGTAATGGCCAATATGGCCACTGACGGCTGGCTCCCACGGCGCTTCGCGACTTTGTCTGACCGGCTCACCAGTCAAAATGGAATTTTACTTTTCGGGCTTTCCGCCATGGCAACTCTGGCTTACACACGGGGACATATTGGAATCCTTGTCGTCATGTACAGCGTGAACGTGTTTCTCACCTTTACCTTGTCGCAAATCGGCATGATTAAATTTTGGTTCACAAACCGCAAGCGCGAGCGGACGTGGAAAAGAAATATTCTGCTTCATGTCGTGGGGTTTATTCTTTGCTTCTCAATTTTATGCGTCATGGTAGTTGAAAAATTCCTAGAAGGCGCTTGGATGACTGTCCTTGTCACGCTTGCCTGCATCGGCCTTTGTTTTCTCATCCGAAAACATTATTACAATGTGGCGAAAAAAATTACGGAAATTGACCTTGCCTTTGACAATTTGCCCTCGGACCATGACGAACAAAAATTACCTGAATTTGATTTGGAAAAACCAACTGCAGTCATCCTCGTAGGTGGTTACAGCGGCCTTGGGATTCATATTTTATTGAACATCTTCAGGCATTTTCCGGAAACTTTTAGAAATGTCATTTTCCTCACCGTAGGCGTCGTCACCTCTGACTTTTTTAAAGGGGCTCATCACGTTGAAGCTTTGACCAAAAAAACTGAAACGACGATGAAAAATTATATTGACCTTGCCAAAAAGATGGGGATTCCCGCAAGAAGTGAATACAAAATTGGCGCCGAACTGATTGAGACGGTTTCAGAATTATGCGTGGAGATTTCGCAAAAATATCCGCGCTGCGTTTTCTTCGCAGGCGAGCTCGTCTTTGAAAAGCCTCAGTGGTACCACAAAATCCTGCACAATGAAACAGCCTACGCCATTTTGCGGAGAATCCGGTTTGCCGGTCTCCCAATGGTCATCTTACCCATCCGAGTACATTAAAAAAACGCAACTGTTTAGCTCTCTGAAGTTTCCATTTGTTGTCATCCTGAGCCTTTCGCTTGTCATCCTGAACGAAGTGAAGGATCTAGCGCTCAGGGTAAACTCCGCGAAGGATCTAGCGATTCTAGATTCTTCGGTTCGCCCCACAAAATAA
>JAHFHD010000064.1 GCA_023247075.1 Candidatus Omnitrophota bacterium
CTTTTTGACCCTGTGCGGTCCCAATATGGGAGGCTGAGATGGCGTCCTGAAATTCAAGGGTTTGACCATTTTCAAAATTTGTTAAGTGGAAAAGGCAAGGCCAGTGAAACCATTAACGAACTCTTCCGAGAGTCTTTTGATGAGCAGAAGAAATTCTGGAGTTACCTTGAAATGGATGGTAAATTACACACACGGTCAAACCGTAAATTTGTAGCGCAGGCGCTTTGGAAAATTGCACAATCTGCCTCCATCTGGAATGTGGAGCTCTTAAGCGAATGGCTTGCGCTGGATGAGTCCTTTCAGGTTGATCCTTGGAAGTTTCGGTTTAATACTCCCGGAACCGTTGATCGCCGCAACTGGGCGCTTAAAATACCGCTTTCACTTGAGCGATTGTGTCGTCTCAAGGTGATTCGCAAGATTAAAAATTTGGTAAAAGAATCCGGCCGAAAATAAAATATGAATATTACATTAGAATCTCAAAACACAATCAGTGAAGGCGACCAAATCCTTCTTTGGTTTGAAGATGAAGTGACCTACCTTGTTCAAGTTGAACCTGGCCGTAAGCTTGGAATCCATAAAGGAAAACCGCTTAATTTGATTGAACTTGCCGGAAAGTCGTACGGGTCGTGGCTTGAACTTGAACATGGCCGCGCACTTTTACTGAGGCCGACTGTGGATGACCTGATGATGAAAGTAAAGCGGGAGAGCGGAATCATTTACCCAAAAGATGCCGCGGTGATTTTAATGAAGCTGGGCATCCGCTCAGGAAGCCGCGTGATTGAAATTGGAACGGGCTCAGGTTCTTTAACAATGGCGCTTGCGAGTCAGGTGGCGCCGAGCGGAAAAGTGTACACGTATGACGTGCGCGAAGATTTTCAAAAAATTGCTGAATTCAACTTGAAACGTGCAAATCTTTTACCTCACACCGAATTTTTTTTGCGTTCCGGGAATGAGAAATTTCATCAGACAGAAGTGGATGCCATTATTTCGGATGTGCCGGAACCTTGGCGCGAGGTTCATGCCATCGCGTCTAGTTTAAAAGATGGGGGGCGCGTGGCTGCGCTCAATCCAACGTACAATCAGGTAGAGCAGGCAAGTGAAGCTTTTCAGCAGGCTGGCTTTATTATGGTTGAAGCAATGGAGATTTTGGTTCGCGGAATTTTGGCCCGCCGCGGCCGCACGCGTCCTGAACAACGCATGATTGGACACACCGAGTTTATTTTATTTGCAGTGAAGCCACAGTTATCGTCCAATAAACTTAATAATGAGGAGGGCAGTTAGGATGAAAAAAATAAATCTTTTAATTTTATTTGCAGTCGTAGCGCTATTAAGCGGTTGTGTTTCGCAGGGAAGACATGAATCTGAACTGAGAGGTCTGAGAGGGCATGTTGTGAATTTGACTACTCAAGTGACTCGTCTCGACAATGCGCTTAGTTCAGCGGAGCAAACGATTGCGGACAAACAAGCGGAAAATATGAAGCTTGTGTCTGAAGTCCAGGATTTGCAAAGGGAGCTAGAAACAAATCGTGCTGAGAGAAAAAATGCATTAGCACAAATTGAGCCGGCATCGCAGGGGGTTTACCGAACGCGCGGAGGACTTGAGCTTTCAGCATTTGATATTCAAAAGGCGCTCACCAATGCAGGTTATTATTCTGGTTCAATTGATGGAAAAATTGGTCCAGACAGCCGGGAAGCCATCAGGCGTTTTCAAACTGATGAAGGTCTGACGGCAGATGGAGTTTGCGGCAAAGTAACTTGGGACAAACTACGCGCTCACATGGATGCTGTAAAATAGTCACACGTTCATGCTCCAAAAATTTTTTACCTTCAGCGTCTTTTTTCTTTCAGGCGCCGCCCTGCTTTTTTCAGAAGAACCGCCATTAAGACCCACTTCACTGCCTCTTTCTAGTGTTGGAAAAAGTCCGTATGTGGTGCGCGTTGGTCTTGCCCATGACAAAACCCAGATTTCAGTGGCTGCAGTAAATACCTTTCGTTTAAAAGGTCCGGATGGTAGCGTGCTCAAAAGCGGAGTGGGTGGTTTTGAGGCGCGCGTCTTAGCAATGCCGACTGGAATTCAAGTGGGCAGTGAGACATTCAGCATCGACTCACTTGATGTTGAGGTGGAGCGTGGTTCAGTCCAAATAGGGAAAAAATCCTACCGTGGCATGGTGCGAATTTTCAAGAAAAATGGTTTGCATTTGACTGCCGTTAATCACATTGACCTTGAAACCTACCTCAAAGGCGTTTTGCCTCTTGAAGTAAGTGCGAGCTGGCCCATCGAAGCGCTTAAAGCACATGCGGTCGCTTCGCGCACGTTTGCACTTTTTAAGTCTGTCGAAAAAAGAAATGAGGATTTTGATTTATTTGATTCAGTTAAAGCACAGGTGTATGGCGGGTCGTCCTTTCATAAAGAAGAAACTGACCGCGCAGTCGATGAAACGCGCAGTGAAGTTTTAATTTGCCAGGGCGGACTTTTTCCGGCGTTCTTTCATGCAAATTCCGGCGGGCAAACGACAACGGTTGAGTCAGTATGGAAAAATTTAGCACCCCATCCAGCACTTCAAAGTGTGCAAGACCCCTATTCACTTGGAGTGAAGCATGACAGGTGGGTTTTGGAATTACCACTTCTTTCGATTGAACGGGTCATGCACAAACAAGGTTACCCTGCTCAGAACCTGAAGAATATTTCATTTTTAGGTCAGGACGAGTCGGGGAGAATTCAAACCGTAGTTTTGGAATACCGCTTGTCTACGCTCAAACTTTCAGCGCCTGATTTTCGTGAGTTCCTTGGCTACAACCACTTCAAAAGTTTGAAAGTGGCGATTCAGGTAAAAAATGGAACCGCAATTTTTAAAGGATTTGGATGGGGTCACGGCATTGGTCTTTCCCAGTGGGGTGCTAAGGCAATGGCTGAGTCTGGCAAGACTTTCCAGGAGATTCTGCAGTTTTATTTTCCCGGAAGTGAGCTGAGAATAATTTCTTAAGTTGATATTAGCGAAGCTGCATCCGACGGCCAAAGGCCGAGCAGTGTAGATATTTTGTCATCAAAATTGCATTTTTTGCTTCACACCTCCTTGTCATCCCCGCGTGCTTTTAGCGGGGATCCAGATGCTGGATTCCCGCTAAGAGCGAGCGGGAATGACACAGAGAAGCAGTAAGCTTTTTGCAGTCCCCGAAACGAAGTGAAGTGGGATTAGCGCAAGTGCGCCCGCCCCACATAAAGCGTGGGACTGGTGCAAAACTTTGGTTAATAAAAAAAAGTTATTGTAGTTTTGCGCCCGTAGCTCAATTGGACAGAGCGTTGCCCTCCGGAGGCAAAGGTTTCGAGTTCAAATCTCGACGGGCGCAAATATATTTAGCTCAATTGGACAGCGGAGCGAAGCGTAGCAGCACCCGACAGCCGAAGGCTGGAGCGGTGCAGAGCGTTGCCCTCCGGAGGCAAAGGTTGGTGGTTCGACCCCACTCGGGCGCACTTTTTGTAACTGTTTAGCGTTTTGAAGCGCTTCACAAACTATGTCATTCTGAAGGAGCCCCGTAAATTTATTCTGCGGGGCGAACTGACTTGTCCGCCAGTATTTTGGCGGAAGAATCTGGCGAATTTAGATCCTTCACTGCGTTCAGGATGACAAGCCTGTTATGAACTTCAATCGGCTAAACAGTTACGCACTTTTTCATTTGAAGTTTTATAGCTAATAAGCTATATTTCTGGTATGTTCCCCATAGGGCAAGAGATTTATCTGAGGCGGATGAAGCGCGGAATGACTCAAGGCGAGCTCGCAGCTCGTGCGGGAATTCCTCAACCCAATCTTTCCAATATTGAAAAAGGAAAACAGGACGTAACAGTGACCACGTTACGGAAAATTGCGTACGCACTTGATGTCCCGCCCCGCGAGTTTTTTGAAGAAGAGAATAAGTTAGGTGGACATAAAATAAAATTAAAAAGGCCTACGATTGAAAAACTAGCTCATGCCTTAATTCAGGGTGATGTTTCGCTGGATGCAAATGAAAAACAGATTGTGACCTTATTCCGCGAGATTCTCCCTGGAAAAAATAAAAGCCAATTGCGTCTTAAAAAAATGCATCACAGTTGGCTTGAGTTAAAAAAACATCTTGGACCCGAAGAAATTAATACTCTTTATGAGCGTGTCCAAGAGTTGAAGCGTCTCGGTGCGTTGTGAAAGAGCGGCAAATCCATTTATTTTTTAAAGTACTTGATGAGGAACTGAAAGCACAAGCAGAAGTGATTTTAATTGGCGCCAGCGCAGGGTCTCTGATGGGAAATGTTCGGCCGAGTTTTGACATTGATTTTGAAATTCGCCTCAAAACTGACGTAGCACCGGATGTTAAAGGAAAGCTTGAAGGAGCAGTTCTTAAGGCATCTCAAATTGCTGGTGTTGCAACAAATTATTCAGAAAATATCGGCGGCTGGTCACGAATCAATTACCTTGATTACAGAAAGACTGCAAAGCTCTACCGTAAAATAGGGAAATTGAACATCAAGATTGTAGCGCCAGCATACTGGACAATTGGAAAAATGGCGCGGTTTTTGGAACTTGACGTTCAGGACATGAGAAAAATCATCCGTGCGCAAAAAATAGAGCCCAACCTTTTGATTCGAATATGGGCAAAGGCGGTCCGTGCAAGCGACCTTTCCTTAGAACTTGGCCAGTTTCGAGACCATGTTTTTTATTTTCTCAAAACTTATGGGAAAAGTTTGTGGGGCAGTGCTTTTGACTCGAACAAAGCAATTTTGGATTTTAAAAAGCAGGCAAGAATTGAAGTGTGACCGGAGCCGGGATGACAAAAGCCCACGAAGTCGTGCTCAATGATTTTGATTATGTTCTTCCGCAAGAGCTGATTGCCCAAAATGCTCTTATTGAGCGTGCGAATGCTCGTTTGCTTGTGCTGGAGCGCAAAACCGGTGCCATTCAGCATAAAACATTTCGTGACCTTCCCGAATATTTTGAATCAGGCGATGTGCTTGTTTTGAATAATACCAAAGTGCTTCCGGCCAGGCTTTTTGTGAATCGAAAGACTGGCGGCCGGGTTGAAATTTTAGTTTTAAGTCATGATGAAAACACAAAAGAGGCTCGGGTTTTGCTTAAGCCTTCCCGCCGCGTCCATCGGGACGAAGAACTTTTTCTTGATTCCGGAGAAGCTTTCTTGAGTGTGTTAGATGAAGCGGACCACGAAACCGGAATTCGCCACGTCAGGTTCTTAACCATAGAGACTATTGAAAAGTCACTTGAGCGACTCGGTAAAATTCCGCTTCCGCCATACATTGACCGCGCAGAGCTTCCAGTCGACCGGACACTTTACCAAACTGTATTTGCAGCAAATCCGGGAGCGGTGGCTTCGCCCACAGCGGGGCTTCATTTTGATGAGGCGCTGCTTGCGAAATTAGAGGAAAAGGGAGTTCAAATTACATTTGTGACGCTGCATGTGGGTTACGGAACATTTCAGCCCGTTCAGGTGGAAGATCTTTCAAAACACAAAATGCACGAAGAATATTTTGAAGTTCCAGATGAGACAGCGGAAATCATTAATTTTGCCAAGTTGGATGCACGGCCAATTACCGCTTGCGGGACAACTGTGATTCGAACGCTTGAATCAAGTACACGCGAAACATTGCCGCCTGAATGTTCAGCTCAAAATGGATTTTCACGTCTTTTCATCTACCCCCCGTATGAATTTAAAATAGCAGACCGGATGATTACCAATTTTCATCTTCCGAAAAGTACATTGCTTATGCTCACAAGTGCTTTTGCAGGGCACGAATTTTTGATGCGTGCTTACAAGGAAGCAATTCGCGAGCGTTACCGCTTCTATTCTTATGGCGACGCCATGTTGATTATTTGAATTTAAGGATTATTGTCATCTAATGCTTCTGACCGCATGTCATCCTGAAGCCAGCAATTCAAAGTAACAACTGAAGGATCTAGTGTAAAAATATGAGAAGTTATTATGTTTACATCATGACAAATAAGTCTAAGACACTTTACATTGGAATAAGAAATAATCTTAAACGGAGAGTATTTGAACATAAAAGCGGATTGATTCCTGGCTTTTCAAAAAGTATAAATTAAAGAAACTTGTTTATCTTGAAGAGTCAACAGATGTAAATGCTGCAGTTGTACGAGAAAAGCAACTGAAAGGTTGGTTGCGAAATAAGAAAATAGCACTTATTGAAACAATAAATCCAAATTGGAATGATTTAATGGAAGAGAATTTTAAATGCTAGATCCTTCAGTGTCTTGCAGCACCTCAGGATGACATAAGAATGATTACGAAATCTAACTGTTTTGATTTAATTCATCAGGACATAAAAAGTGAAGCGCGCGCAGGAGTGCTTCATACTACGCATGGGGAGATTGAAACCCCGGTGTTTATGCCCGTTGGGACTCAGGCAACGGTAAAGACGCTTTCGCCGCGCGAGCTTTTGGAAGTGGGTACGCAAATCATTTTAGCAAACACTTACCACCTTTACATTCGTCCAGGAATTCATACAATACGCGAAGCAGGCGGGCTTCACCCATTCATGGGGTGGACAAAACCTATTCTGACCGACTCCGGCGGATATCAAGTTTTTTCACTCGCGCGTCTTCGGAAAATTACAGATGAAGGTGTGTTGTTCCATTCACATTTTGACGGGCGGGAAATTAATTTAACGCCCGAAGAAGTGGTGGGTGCACAAGAAGCGCTTGGTTCTGACATTGCAATGGTATTTGATGAATGTCCGCCACACGATGCCTCAAAAGCGCAAATTACTGAGGCAGTACGCCGGACATCTGAATGGGCGAGCCGCTCGAAAAAAGTCCACACGAAAAAAGACCAATTGCTCTTTGGAATCATTCAAGGCGGCCGGTTTATGGATTTGAGGCGTGAGTCACTTGAACGAACACTCGCACTTGATTTCCCAGGACTTGCAATTGGTGGTGTGAGCGTTGGGGAGTCGCGCACTCAAATGGAAGAAATTGTGCGGACAGTTGCGCCTTTGATGCCCAGTAACAGACCCAGGTATTTGATGGGAGTCGGCACACCCGTTGATTTGTTCTGGGCGATTGAAGCTGGCATCGACATGTTTGACTGCGTGAACCCAACTCGTTATGGTCGAAATGGATGTGCGTTTACAAGTTTTGGTAAAGTGGTGGTGCGAAATGCGGAATATGCAAAAGACCAAACGCCGCTTGACCCATCCTGCGCGTGTGAAACTTGCCAGAATTATTCGAGGAGTTATTTGAGACATCTCTTTAATTGCGAGGAGATTTTAGGTTACCGGCTCGTGACGCTTCACAACGTTTATTTTTTCGTTGAGTTAGTCAAAAAAATTCGCACAGCTGTTTTGAGCAATCAGTTTGGTCAGCTCAAGAAGCAGTTTTTCGCATCTTACGATGATCAAGTTCGTTAACTATTTAACGTTATTCAGAGACACTTGTCATCCTGAGCGAAGCGAAGGATCTCGAGTTTGCTAGATTCTTCGGGCTTTGCCCTCAGAATGACATAAATATGAGAACCTTAATTAAAGGAGAGTGATTTATGGCAGTTCCACAAGGTCAGGCCAACCCAATTCTTTCGTTTCTCCCACTTTTGTTGATGGTGGTCGTTTTTTATTTTTTGTTGATTCGTCCTCAGCAAAAGAAACAAAAAGAACATGAACAAATGGTCAAGAATTTAAAGCGGGGAGACCGGGTGGTTGCAGCTGGCGGTTTGATTGGCACTATTCAGGACATTCAGGACAATTACATTGTGTTAAAAGTCGGTGCTCAAGACACTAAAATTGAAGTGCTTCGAAATTCGGTTCAAGAGTTGAGACAGAACTAAAGGAATTCATGCCTACTATTTGGGCGCTTGATGAATCAAAGCAAGTTGCAACCCCAGAGCTTTCGGGCGAGATGCCTTTTTCTGAACTCATGCTTAAGCTTTTTCACTCAAAGGGGCTTGAGTCTGAAGAGAAAATCCAGCAATATTCTTTTCCTTCCTTAGAGCTTTTGCATGACCCATTTCTTATGAAAGGGATGCGCCGCGCAGCCGCTCGTATTTTGTCGGCCATTGACCGCAAAGAGCTAATTTTGGTCCATGGAGATTATGATGTAGATGGCGTGACTGGCGCTGCAATTATAGGGCGGATGCTTGAACGGCTAAACGCACAATTTTCCATTTTTCTTCCGGAGCGGGAGCGGGATGGTTATGGAGTGAGCCGTCACGCAATTGAACAAGCAGGTGAAAAGGGCGCAAAACTGCTGATTACAGTTGACTGTGGTGTTCAGGCTTTTGACCAAATCAAAGAAGCGCGCAAGCTTGGAATTGATGTTATTGTGATTGACCACCACCAAATTCTCGAGGGAAAACTTCCTGACGCATTTGAAATTTTAAACCCGCTTCAGGAAGATTGTACTTACCCATTTAAGGAACTTTCAGCAGGCGGGCTTGCGTTTAAATTAGCTCAGGCTTTGCTTGGCAGAGCTGCGTTTGAGCTTCTTGAGCTTGCGGCTTTGTCCACTGTTTGTGACCTGGCGCCGCTTGTTAAAGAAAATCGTGTGCTTGTGACATTTGGTTTGGAACGAATGAGTGAGCGCCCGCATTTGGGCATTAAGTCATTGTGTGAGGCATCGAAACTTTTCCGCAAAAAAATATCAGCGCGAGACATTGGGTTTGTGCTTGGGCCCAGGATTAATGCATCCGGTAGATTGGGTTCGCCCATGCAGGCGCTTCAGCTGCTGATGACCAAAAGCGATGAAGAAGCAAAATCCTTGGCTGAAAAATTGAACCATGAAAATCAACTTCGGCAGGCGGAAGACCGGAGCGTTCTTGAGCGTGCACTTCAAACAGTGGAACGCGAAATTAATTTCAACCGCGACCGAATAATTGTCGTGTGGGGTGAGGATTGGCACCCCGGTGTGATTGGAATTGTAGCTCAAAGACTTGTAGAGCGTTTCCATCGGCCAGCTGTGGTAATTGCTATGAACGACAGTTGGGGCAAGGGTTCAGCGCGTTCAGTGAAAGGATTTCATTTGTTCGAGGGATTTTCTTATTGCGCGTCATTACTGGAAGAATTTGGTGGTCATGAACTTGCTGCCGGACTTAAAATTCACAAAGACCAGCTTAATAGTTTTCGTTCAAAGTTAAATGAATTTGCCCATCAAATGCCCCCTGTTGTATTTTCGCGCTCAATCCGGGTTGATTTAGAAATTAGCTTAAGTGAATTAATCCCTCAATTTTTCCGCGAATTAAGTCTGATGGAGCCATTTGGAATGGGCAATCCGAGGCCGGTTTTTCTTGCAAATGCTTTGACAACAAAAGGCAAAGTGAATCGGGTTAGTGGCGCGCTCAAGTGGTGGCTGACAGATGGTTCCAATGTTTTCGAGGCTATTTGGCGCGGAGATGACGCAGACTTGTCTCTCATTCAAGAGGGAACTTATTCAGTTGTGTTTTCGCCAAAAATTGTAGCTCCAACATCCGGCGAACGCTCAAGCAGCCTTTCGGGAACAGAATGGGCAAATCTTGGAAGCGTTCTTCTTGAAGTCAAAGACGTGAAGTGCGTATTGTCTTAAAACAGGATTTCGGTATTTAGGCTGCTACTGGATTTGCTTTTGAAAACGTTCGTCGAATTGCTTTTGTGACTTTTCCAGCCTGAATACAACTCGCGCAAACGACCACACGCTTTGAGCCGCCTTGTGGAAGTGCAATCAAGACGCGCTGGAGATTTGGTAGGAAGCGCCTTCGCTTTATTCCTGTAATTTTCTTACCAACGCCGCCTTCTTTTTTAGCCAGACCACGACGGGCAATGGTTCGTCCTGAGATGGGGCCTTTACCGCAAGTGTAGCAAATTTTCATTTTACCTTCCTAAGTGGAACATCAACTTTAAACTTAAATCTGGAAAAAAGTATTTTACCTTGATCTTTTTAAATGGCAACTTTTTATTTTAAGAATGGCCTGACCGACGTTCGGGTGCAAGCAGCGAAGCTAAAACTGAAACAGCTAAAATGCCTCCCACAATAAGCAGGGCAACGTGCGTTGGAATCTTTATGAAGTCAGCAATGACCATTTTGGCTCCTACAAATATGAGGATTGCTCCCAAGCCGTAATTTAAAAAACGAAAGAGTTGCATGGCTCCAGCTAAAGCGAAATAGAGCGCACGCAGTCCCAGAATTGCAAATACATTAGATGTGTAAACCAGGAACGGGTCTGTGGTAATTGAGAGAATTGCAGGGATTGAGTCCGTTGCAAAGACAACATCTGTAATATCGATGACAAGCAGCGTCACAAAAAGAGGGGTGGCCCACAGCCGTCCATTCTCACGAAGAAAAAATCGATTTCCACGAAGATCTTTAGTGACGGGAATCAATTTTCGAAATAGATTAATCACCCAATTTTTGTCAGGCTCAATTTCCTTTTCTTTCTCAAAAAAGAGTTTGATTCCCGTGACCACAAGGAAAGCGCCGAGCAGGTACATAATCCAATAGAATGCGTGAATCAGAGCGATTCCACAGCCAATAAAAACTCCTCGCATTAAAACCGCTCCCAAAATTCCCCAAAAGAGGACACGGTGCTGAAATTGAAGGGGGATGTGAAAATACGAAAAAATGATGAGGAAGACAAATAAATTGTCAACGCTGAGTGATTTCTCAAGCAGGTAACCCGTGAGAAATTTAAGCGCTGGTTCTTTCCCCATGAACCACCAGATTCCGGCGTTAAATGCAAGTGCAAGAAGAATCCAGAATAAGGTCCAAAGCAGAGATTCTTTTACTTTGACTTCATGGTCTTTTCGATTGAATACAAAGAGGTCAAGTGCTAGCATCCCCGCCACAAAAATATTAAAAAGAATCCATTTGAGCGACATAAACACCTTCCTTTGTGATGTGGGTCAAGTTTATGTGAATTTCATACTTTGTAAAGTGAAAATGGAATTAGGAACAACTTGAAATTCATGGTCAAAACTTCTAAAATGCCATTTCTGTTAGAGGCAGTTGTGCAGAGCATTAATTTTCATGTCCCTCCACGTGTTCATTCCATTCTAAGAAAGGCGGATGTGTTAAATGAGAAAAAAGACAGCTCAAAGGAAAGAAGTATTATTTGAATACTACGCGCCCGGAGCGAGCAACGTGTATGTGGCTGGCGCATTTAATGAGTGGGACCGTGAGCAATGTCCACTCCAGAGCGAAACTGGCGGTTGGTGGCGTCGCAAACTAAAACTTGAATCCGGGCGTTATGAGTATCGCTACTTAGTAGATGGCAACTGGGAAAATGACCAACGGCCAGTTGTGTGTGTGCCGAATGCATTTGGCACATGGAATTGCGTGGTTGAAGTTTCATAAGGAATTTTAAAGATGGACATTGTTTTTGCAGCTTCAGAAATGTTTCCTTTCGCGAAAGCCGGTGGGCTTGGAGATGTGATGGGGTCTCTTCCGCGCGAAGTGGCTCGGCGCGGGCATCGGGTTTATGTGTTTCTTCCTAAATACAAATGGATTGCGAAACAAAAATTTGGACTTTCAAAGGAGCTTGAGGGAATTGTAATCCCGATGGGCTCCGAGCAGGAAACTGCGAACATTTTTTCCTGTGCATGGAATGAGGTGACGGTTTATTTGGTCGACCACCTTGAGTATTTTGGTCGGGATTATATTTATGGGACTCCACTGGGCGACTACCCAGACAATGACCGCAGGTTTACATTTTTTCAGCGTGTTGTGCTCGAAGCCATGAAGCGGCTTCGGATTGAGCCAGATGTGCTGCATGCTCACGATTGGCAGGCAGGGCTTTTACCTGCTTACTTGAAGACGCTTTACCGCAGTGACCCCAATTTCAAGAAAACAAAATCAATGTTTACGATTCACAACCTTGCATACCAAGGAAATTTTCCACCGGACTCACTTTCAATCACCGGTTTTTCATGGGATGAGTTTCATTATGACAAACTTGAGTTTTACGGGAAAGTGAGTTTCATGAAAGCTGGGCTTGTGTATTCGGATGTGATTACGACAGTCAGTGAGCGGTACGCACGGGAAATCCAGACTAAAGAGTTTGGCGCGGGTCTTGAGAAGGCGCTTGAAATTAGAGCTGCTGACATTCATGGAATTGTAAATGGGATTAACCCTGAAGACTGGGACCCAGAAAAAGACAAAGCGCTCTCAAAAAATTTTAGCAAACAAAACTTGTCCGGCAAAGAAGCGTGCAAAGAGGCACTTCAAAAACACCAGCGCTTTAAAGTAAATCCGCATGTCCCGCTTTTTGGTTTTGTCGGCCGTTTGGTCACGCAAAAGGGACTTAATCTGCTCATTGAAGTTATCGAAGACATGATGAAACTAAGCTGGCAGCTTGTGGTGCTTGGAACTGGGGAGGAAAAATTTCATTCAGCCCTCCGGATTTTGGCTGCCCGTCATCCAGGCCAGTTGGGAATTAACATTACTTATGATGAAAAACTTGCGAAGGAAGTGTATGCGGGTTCCGACATTTTCTTGATGCCTTCTCAGTTTGAGCCTTGCGGTCTGGGACAGTTGATTGCGATGCGGTTTGGAACGGTGCCGCTTGTTCGGGATGTGGGAGGTCTTGCGGACACAGTTAGTGAATTTGAGCTGGAATCCGGAAAAGGAAATGGATTTAAATTTTCACGCTACAAGTCGAGCGATTTTCTTAAAACGATGAATCATGCAGTTGAAGTTTACGAAAATCGAAAAAAATGGTTGAGACTTGTAAAAAATTGTATGGAGTCTGACTTTTCCTGGAAAGAGTCGGCACGTCGTTACGTTGCCCTTTATGAACGCGCGGAACGCAAAGCACTTAAATCATAAATTTTTAGTTATTACTGAATCTTTGCAAAACCAAACTCCCCCCTAACCCCCTCTTTGAAATTAAAAGGGGGAAATAAGCTTGAACGCATTTCTTCCCCTCTTTTGTAAAGAGGGGAATGAGGGGAGTTAGAGAGAATTGAATCATCTTGCAAAGGTTCGGTTATTAAGGAGAAATTACGCATGAGCTGGGACAGTTGTTTGAAGGTTGGAACTTATGAATTTAAATCACGGTTGATTGTTGGAACCGGGAAATACAAAGATTTTGAGACCATGAAGCGTGCGCACGAAGCGTCAGGCGCTGACCTCGTGACCGTAGCGATTGCCCGGGTGAATTTAAATGGGCCGAAGGGCGAATCGGTGCTTGACCATATTGACTTGAAAAAATTCACGCTTTTGCCCAATACCGCAGGTGCCTATTCGGCGGAAGATGCAATTCGGATTGCGCGTCTTGCGCGGGCAGCATGCGCGAGTGACTTGATTAAGCT
>JAHFHD010000065.1:0-5277 GCA_023247075.1 Candidatus Omnitrophota bacterium
GGTTGCAAATAAGTCCGACTTGCCTGTTTACCGTCATTGCGAGGCCAGCGTTCCAGGCCATGGCCGAAGCAATCTCCAAACCGAGATTGCTTCGTCACCCCTGCATCTCTCGTGTAAAACACTTGATGGAATTTTGGAGCTAAAGAAACTCATCCAACAAAAGGTTTTGTCAGATGACCTTGGTTCAGAATCGATTCTTGTGACGCGGCTCAGGCATAAGCGAGCACTTCAGGATTCTCTTAAATCTTTAAAGCGGTCGATTGCGGCGCTTAAGCGCAGAAAGTCTCTTGAATTTGTCACGCTTGATTTACGCACATCGTTAGACGCGCTTCGTGAATTAGTGGGAGAAGTTTATTCCGATGATTTGCTAGACGTCATCTTCCGCGAATTCTGCATTGGGAAGTAGAGGTGTATGGGTGGGGCCTACGCTCCTGCATTTCAAGTTAAAATTTAAAGCATTTTCACTACTAAGGTCCCAGCAAGTTTATCGTGCCATCCTTGCTTTCGTTCATCCCAAGCAATCCACAGGAATCCCAAATCTAACACAAGGCCTGATATGACATAGCCAAGGAGCCGCCCAACGCATTGGAAGAAAGAAGGTTTCCGGCCGGTTTTTGCATCAACTAATTTCATTGAAAAAAGCATTTTCCCTGGAGTGGCTGAAAAAAAAGTCCAAAATACGAGAATTAGCCCTGAGAAAACAAAATTAAGAACACCAGATTTTAAAACTTTTGTTAAATCAGAATGGCCAGATAGTTTAAAAAATAACAAGACACATCCAATGAAAATGAACGCGTCAATTAACGACGCAAAGAACCGAATCCAAAAACCGGCATATTCGAATTGACCCAATTGTTCACGATTGGTTCTTGGTGCAGTATGTGGACTGCTTGCGCTCCCTTGGTTAAAAAGGGCGTAACACATTCTGCAATAGGTTGCTTCATTACTGTTTTCGCACCCGCATTTATGACAGTTCATAGCGCTCCATTTTTTATGATTTGAGCATCACTTAGACGCCTCATTGATTTACTTCCTTATTGTTTCATCAAATAAGGGAGTAGCATTCCCACAATCATTGCTTCGTTTGCTTCTTGACTGGAGTAAGCGCCTGTTTTCTTTTGTTTCAATTTGCTTTGGTCAAGAAGAAGAATAGTTGGGTAGGGTCTAACACCGTATTTTTTCCAAAGGGCAGAACTGTCTTGCACTTTTGCATAATAAAAATCAGCTAGGTCGCCGTAGATTTCTCCTATTGCTTTAAATTGTGGTGCGAAATTCACGCAGCTAAAGCAGGCAGGGTGGGTGAAGTCTACCAAAAGAGGTTTTTGTGAATTTGAAATACGGGTTTCAAAATTGTCATTGGTTAAGTACCAGTCTTCATCTGGTTTGAAGAAGCGGCGGCTGCGCGGAAGTGTTTTCACGTATTTTTCTAAAAATAAGAACACCGAACCCTTGTTGCTTGACTTGTCATCGAACAGAATTGGATTTGTTCGTGTTAGTTCTTGTTCATTTTGGAATATGACTGTGTTGCCATCAT
Organism: Candidatus Omnitrophota bacterium; assembly: GCA_023247075.1. GTDB lineage: Bacteria > Omnitrophota > Omnitrophia > Omnitrophales > Danuiimicrobiaceae > JAHFHD01. The sequence goes on from JAHFHD010000065.1 coordinate 1,535, forward strand.
AAGGCCCTTTGTAGGGAGCGAATCTTTGTGAATCAGAATCGCCAAATTGGTACGTGTAAAATGGAATTTGTGTTTGGTACAGAGACGCAAAGTCATCTAAAACAGGCAAAAGTCTGCGCGAAACTTCAGAATTTTTATGGTGGTAGAAATACACCAGAATAGGGCGAGGGTCTTCACGTAAAATTTGTTCTAGTGCAGCCGAATTAACTTGAGGGAAATTTTTTGGAGTATACCCAATGAGATAAGGATGAAGAAATTGAAAAATAAGAAAGCAAAAATAAGCACATGCACCAAAGAAAACAATCTGAATACACCCAACAACACGTTCCGCTGTATTCAGGTTCATATTCTTAAGTTCATTTTTCAGGCTTTGGTTTACAATCAAATTAATACTTGTATTATCGTCTCAGCTTGTGAAAAATAGAGGCTATGAATGTTTGCTTAATCAAACCACTTTTATGATGAATTCTTTAAGAGGTGAGTTACTGTGAAATATTACGTCCTTGATGGCTACAATGTGATTCACGCCGTTCCATCGCTCAACCGGCTGCTCGACAAAAGTCTTGAGGCGGCGCGGGAGGAACTCATTCATTTGTGTGCGCGGTTTAAAAAAGGGCGCAGCGACGTTAAAAAGATGGTGATTGTGTTTGACGGAAAATCAGAACATGAAGACCTGCCGCAAAAATCTGTTCCAGGCCTTCAGATTATTTTTACACGCACCTCTGAAGACGCAGACGACAGAATCATTAGTGTGCTAGAAGGAATTAACCGGAGCGAACATGTGTTTGTGGTTTCCGATGACAACTATGTGTGCAATCAAGCGAGAACGCATAACGCCACTCCGACCAGCTCATCTCGATTTTTTAGCGAGCTCAAAACATTAATTGAGGGCAGCAAGCATCCAAAGCACATCGAAAAATCTCCCAAAGAAAAAACACTCTCAGCAACTGAAGCCCGCAAAATTACCGAGGAATACCGCAAGTTCCTCGGGATTTAGGTGTCTTTAAATCTAAAAGCATCTACTGCCTGAACCTGACACCTGTGGAAATGTTTCAGGTAGAGGCGACTGGCCAGCCCCCTACTTTGTAGCTGTTTAGCTCTCTGAAGTCTCCATCAGTTGTCATCCTGAGCCCTTCGCTTGTCATCCTGAACGACCCTAAAGGGCTGCTGCGCGGAGTGTGAAGGATCTAGCGCTCAGGGTAAACTCCGTGAAGGATCTGGCATTCGCTAGATTCTTCAGTTCGGCCTAACGGCCTCCTTCAGAATGACAAGGCTGTGAATGGCTTCAAAATGCTAAATAAACACCCTACTTTTTTCCAGGCAATCGGCTTAAGAATCAAGTGCGAGGGTTCGGTGCAGGAACTTGAGGACGTCGATTTGTGTGATGATTCCGACGAGATGATTTGAGCGTTCCACGATTGGGATGCACCCAAATTTTTGTTCAGCCATAATCGCGACTGCTTTGATCAGGGAGTCTGTGGCATTTAATGTGATGGGATTTTGCGTCATGATTTTTTCAAGACCAATTTCATCTGCAACGTCGTGGTGAGAGACATATCCTTCCTCAGTAATTCGCGGCAGAATGTAAGGAAGGAGGTCGCTTAGCGTGACAATACCAACCAACTGGTTCTCTTGATTAATAACAGGGAGATGACGGATTTTGTGCATGCGGAACGTTTGATCGACCAGGCTGAGCGAATCGGTTATTCGAACCGTGATGACCTTGGTCACCATTATTTCTTTAACGAAAATATGTTTCATCGATTTTCTTAGTTATACTCAAGTGAGCCATCAATTCAAAAAACTGTAATTGATGTCTCTTCTTGAGTATCTTGCCGCAGTTTACTTCTTGACTGTTTTTTTAACCATTGCGCCTTTTTTCTTTTTAACTTCGCGCTTCGAATTACTTTTATTTCCCAAAGAAATCACCCCCGTTCATCAATTAAGATGAGAATACGCCCTTTCCGCGAATCTACCTAATGAAATGATGTAAAAAGCAAAAAGGATATTAACGTTCTTCGGTAGACGGAGTGCTTGTGAAAGTTTAAAATCTAACGAGTACACCCAATTTTTTTCGAGGAGGATTTGCTGTGACAGAAAAATCTAAGAAACAAGAAGCTTCAAAGAAAACGCAATATGCTCTTCCCGAAAGTGATGCTGAACTCAGGAAGCTTCTGACTCCCGAACAATATGACGTCATGCGCCAAAATGGTACGGAAGCTCCATTTCAAAATGAGTATTGGGACAATCACAGGCAAGGCCTTTATGTAGATCGAATTACAGGGGACATTCTGTTTAGCTCTGCTGATAAATTTGATTCTGGAACCGGATGGCCGAGTTTTACCCAGCCCATTGATCAATCAAATGTCACAGAAAAAAGAGATGTTGGTCATGGCATGGTCCGCGTCGAAGTCCGCTCGAAAAAAAGCAATTCACATCTCGGCCATGTTTTTGAGGATGGGCCAGAGCCAACAGGTTTTCGCTACTGCATTAATTCTGCGTCACTACGCTTCATTTCTCTTGAACATATGGAGCGTGAGGGTTATGGCGAGTATCTGAGCCTCTTTCATCAGGGAACAAAGAAGGCTCAAGCTAGTTCAAAAGAAAAAACTCAAATTGCAACTTTTGCTGCAGGATGTTTTTGGGGTGTGGAGGATGCATTTAGGAGCATCCCAGGCGTATTTAAAACAGAAGTTGGCTATACGGGCGGCCACACGAAGAATCCAACTTATGAACAAGTTTGTTCAGACGCTACAGGACATGCAGAAGCAGTACAAATTGAATTTGATTCAGCTAAGATTTCTTATACAAAACTCCTTGAAGCCTTCTGGAGCCTTCACGACCCCACAACAGTCAATCGCCAAGGTCCTGATATTGGGAGCAATTACCGTTCAGCAGTTTTTTACCATTCGCCAGAGCAGGAAAAAGAGGCTAAGGCTTTAAAAACAAAACTCGCGAAACTTGGAACATTTAAACGTCCAATTGTTACTGAAATTGTTCCAGCTCAAAAGTTTTATGCAGCTGAAGACTATCATCAGCAATACTTCGAAAAACGCGGCATAAAATCCAATTGCCATTTTTCTTAAAGATTGAAACATCCAATGGTTTTAAAAGTAACCGATGAAATGGTAACTATAGCAGAGAAGCATGTGCGTGATATTCTCTCGCTCGCAATCGAATATTCTGATCCGCAGACAGCAGTTGTGGTATTTGATAGACAGTGTATGCTTGCAATAATTCTCTCAGAAGCTTACCAACGCTGTTTACCCCAAGCCACATTCTTTAACTTTGACGAGGTGCGAGCAGAGGCTGTGCTTGCAGTTTTTGAATCTCTTAGGCCATCTGATTTGGTGGTGCTCATTCAATCCACTAATTTTCGTCTCGAAGCTTTTCGTCTTCGCGTTGAGTTGTTCAAACGTTCACTCAAAGTGATTGAACATCCACATCTTTCAATGATGCAGGACTTAGAAGTGCGGTATTATATTGATTCTCTTGCCTATGACCCCGGATATTACCAGAGCGGGGGACGAGCACTTAAAGAACGTATTGATCGAGCGCGTTTGGGAGTGGTTGATAGTGGCGGAGAAAAATTGGAATTTGCGTCTGGGTTTGAGCCCGCAAAATTAAATATTGGTGACTACACCAATATGAAAAATGTGGGAGGACAGTTTCCAATTGGTGAAGTTTTTACAGAAGCACGTGATCTAAATTCGGTAAATGGACGTGCGCGGATTTTTGCTTTT
>JAHFHD010000065.1:5287-13165 GCA_023247075.1 Candidatus Omnitrophota bacterium
GATACCTCTTTTAAAGTTAATAAGCCCCCCAAACCAATCACGCTGGTAGTGACTAGCGGAAGAGTGGTAGATGTGATCGATTCCACTTTGGAATTTGATTGTGTGCTCGCCAATATTCGTGCTGATGAAGGTGAGATTTGGTTGCGTGAACTTGGATTTGGCATGAACCGCTCTTTGACCGAAGAGCGTTGGGTAAGCGACATTGGTACTTATGAGCGTATGTGCGGTGTTCATTTGTCGCTTGGCGCCAAACATGCGCTTTATAAAAAACCTAATTTTACACGTAAGACAGCCAAGCATCACGTCGATGTTTTTGTGATCACAGAATCTGTAGTTTTGGACGATCAAGTGGTGTATCGAAATGGTGCTTGGCAGGTTTAAAAAAAGAAATGAAAATAATGATGCATCAAGCTGTTTGCGCGGATTGCCGAACAAATTTCCAGTTCCAAGGAATTGAGTCGGGTTTGAAAAGTGCTGCAGCCGTCAAAGGTGAAAAGCAAAAACCTGCTCGAAGTAACAACGCAAAGCCTAAGAAGAAAAAGAAATAAATGCTTCTAGTTTTTCACAAACCTTACGGCGTTCTCTCGCAGTTCACCAAACAAGAACCTGAACATCGAACTTTGGCTGAATTTGGATTGCCTAAACAAGTTTATCCAATTGGGCGGCTTGATTGGGATAGCGAAGGAATGCTTCTTTTAAGTGATGAGAAGCAGTGGAATGATTTTCTCTTAAATCCCCGTCGCGGACATGAACGGACTTATCACGTTCAAGTCGAAGGAATTGCAACGATCAGCAGTACATTCAAATTGCAAAAGGGTATTCTGATTCAAGGATGCAAAACAAAGCCTTGTATTGCAAAATTGCTTGATGATCCCGGTTGCCCTGTGCACAATCCTCCCATTCGCTTTCGTCTGTCGGTGCCCACAAGTTGGATTGAGCTTAAGCTTACAGAAGGCAGAAACCGCCAGGTGCGGCGCATGACTGCAGCAGTTGGATTTCCTACGCTTCGCCTTATTCGCACAGCCTCGGAGGATTTCAATTGAATCATCTTCCGCTTGGAAAATGGCGTGAATTAACCCTCGTGCAAAAAGCGCTCTTGCGCAAAAGCGCCTCATGTTAAAATGGCTCTCGCAGTACAAAAAATAATTTATTGAAAGAAAATAATTAGGGAATTTTAATGTAATGACGACTGACTACAGCAAAAAACAAGAGGAAAGAGACCAGCCCAATACAGTTCAAATTGGAAAACTGAATCACCTTGAAATTGTGAAGGAAGTTGATTTTGGGCTTTATCTGGAAGGCGGGGAAGAGTTTGGTGAAATTCTTTTGCCGCGCCGCTACATGCCCAAAACATTTGCAATAGGCGATCGACTTAGTGTTTTCCTTTACTGCGATTCCGAAGATCGTTTGATCGCAACCACAGAAAAGCCGCTTGCCATGGTCGGTGACTTTGCTGCGCTTAAAGTGGTTTCCGTTAATTCTTTCGGGGCCTTTTTAGATTGGGGACTTTCCAAAGATTTGTTTTTGCCTCGCGGCGAACAAACTCGTGAGCTTAAAGCGGGCTCAAATTGTGTGGTCAGGGTTTTTCGAGATGACACTGGTCGCATCGCAGCTTCCACCAAACTAGATCGATTCCTGAATCAAACTCCTCCAAATTACCATCCGGGCTTAGCAGTCTTTCTTTTAATTGTTCATCAAACAGATTTAGGGTACACCGCCATTATTAATAAGAGTCATTTAGGCATGCTTTTTAAAGATGAGGTTTTTGAGCCTCTGAAACCGGGAATGCAAAAGACCGGCTTTATTAAAAAAGTCAGGGAAGATGGAAAAATTGATCTGAGCCTTTACAAATTAGGGTACGAAAAAGTTGGCGATATTTTAGATCTGGTTATGGATCAATTGAAAGCCGAAGGTGGATTTCTTCCGCTAACGGACAAAACTTCTCCAGAGGTAATTTACAAGCGTTTTGGGATAAGCAAGAAGGTCTACAAAAAAGCAATCGGTAGTCTTTACAAACAAAGACTGGTTGTGATTGAAGATAAAGGCATTCGACTCACTTAAATCGAGTCGGCACCTGCATAACACCACTCCGACCAGCTTATTGCTAAAGATTGTGCCAGGCACTGAGTCAGTGCCTGGCACTTTTTGCTTTTTGTGAATATGCCTACAGCAGTTTACTTTTTGACTGTTTTTTTAACCATTGCGCCTTTTTTCTTTTTAACTTCGCGCTTTGAATTGCTTTTATTTCCCAAAGAAATCACCCCCGTTCATCAATTAAGATGAGAATACGCCCTTTCCGCGAATCTACCTAATGAAATGATTTGGAAATCCAAATAAACACACGTAAGCATCAGCCGAAACAGCTTGGAGCTCTAAAAGTTAGATTAAAACAACTATTGAAATATCATCAATTGTATTGCATAATTTCAAATCATGTGGATTAAGCGTGATTTGGCATCAACTGCGCAAACGGCTTTAAAAGAACGCCCTGCGGTTCTTTTGACCGGAGCAAGACAAACCGGAAAAACAAGTTTATGCAGACACCTACTTCCCAATTTTAATTTTGTTTCACTGGACCTTCCCCGGCTCGCGGAAGAGGCGGAACATTCTGGAGAAACATTTCTAGAGCATCATCCTTCACCACTCATCATTGATGAGGTGCAATATGCGCCTAAACTGTTTCGTTATCTCAAAAAAGTGATTGATGAAAATAGAAGTAAGCATGGACTATTTGTTCTGACTGGTTCCCAAAAATTTGCATTGATGGAAAAGGTTAGCGAAAGTCTTGCCGGTAGAATTGCGATTCTCAGCCTTTATTCTTTGTCACTTAGAGAACTCGAAAGGGCAACAGGCAAATCAGCTGAGGGAGCTCAGCTCTTAGCGTGGATGTTTCAGGGCGGTTACCCGGAGCTTTACGCGGAGCACTTAGACATAGAAAGGTTTTATTCTGATTACGTAGCAACCTACCTTGAACGTGACGTCAGACAAGCACTTCAAGTTAAAAATCTTCGCGACTTCAATCGCTTTATGCGTCTTGCCGCTTCTCGCACAGGTCAGCTTTTGTCTTTAAATACCTTTGCTTCTGATATTGGGGCAAGCCCGAATACCATTAAAAGCTGGCTTTCTGTTTTAGAAGCGTCACAAATTATCTATTTGCTTGAACCTTATTATGAAAACAAAGGTAAGCGTCTTGTTAAAACACCCAAACTTTATTTTTTAGACACTGGCCTCGCATGCTTTCTGACGGGATTCAGAGAACCAGCGGATATCGCAAAGAGTTCAATGGTCGGGGCTTTATTTGAAACGCTCACTTTGGGCCAGATGATTCGCCGTTATGCAAGTCAGGGCAGACAAGAACGCATTTATTTTTACCGGGATCATCAAGGAGTCGAGGTAGATTTTATTGTTCCTGAAGGAAATCAATTAAGACTTTATGAATGCAAGTATTCAGAAGACCCTACCCCGGTCAAAGTGTTTGGGCAGCTTACGAGTCTCTTTGGCAAGAAGAGAATTCGTTCTCAAAGCGTGATTACGCCAACCCGCGGCGCAAGAAAAAATAGTTCTGGCAGCTGGGTGGAAGATTGCGTTGAATTCAAAAGTCTCTGGTGATTTGAATGATTTCGTTTATTTACAAAAAGAAAGTAGCGATGCCCGTTCCTTCTAGAATTAGCATCAATTGGATAATTTTCAGGAGAGTGAAAATGAATAGAAAGAGACTCAGATTTATTTTGTTTAATTTTATTTTGGCTACAGCGCTTTGTTTGGTTAATAGCTTGCCATCCTTTGCTTCAGAAATAGAAAAGGTGCTTTTGCGCGATGTAAAAGAGAAATTTGCTCCAGAATATCAAGAAGCCATATCAAAGACTGCAGACCAATTTTTATTAAAGGATGCAGTACGGTTTTTTGGTAAGGCTGAAGACCCTGCAGATTGGTTCGTTTCTATTTTATCGAAGGATGAATTGAAAATCGCTATTGGCTTCTATCACAATAGCGGAATTAAAAAAGAAAAAGAATTTGAGGAATTAAGAAAAAGCGGCGAGTCCACAGTTGGAATTTTGGGAAGTATTAGTGGAAAAGATGGCGAATGCACTTATGATTTGATAAAAAAGGAAGTTACTCGTTGTTACGTTTGGGAATGACAATAAAGAAAATGCTAAGAATATTTCAGACTCCACAAGGGCTACTTTGCCGATGAGCGGAGTTTGCGATGAACGCCAAGCTAGCTGTTTGGTTTTACCGAGACAGCCGGCCACTTCTTCAAGACTTCGCAGATTAATAGAAGGGCGAGGGCGAAGAGTAAAAGCGCAGTGATGGTGACGCCACTTAATGCAGGAAACGGTTTCAAATTGTTCCCCACATGTTGAAACGCAGGCATCACAAGCAAAACAAGCGAGCTTAAAGTCACCGTCATCATAAAAATTGCAGGAATCCCGCTCATCCACCAAAGCTTGCCGGTTTTTTTAAGCCAAAGTGAAAGCACAAGCAATGTCAGTGCAGCAAGCAATTGATTTGAAGTTCCAAAAATGGTCCAAAAGATTTTCCAGGCAGGAACTGCTTGACCCGATTCATCCACCATTTGAATCAAAACACAGAAGAAGGGAATCGCAAGCGAGCAAATCCCACTTGCAATATTCCCCGCCAAACCTTTCCAGCCTGTGAGTTCTTCAAGGAGGTAACGGGCAAGGCGCGTTGAAACGTCCAAGGTGTCATAAATAAATGTGGTGAACGCGAGCAAAGTAAATGAGCGGGCAATTGCTTTCGGGATGCCAAGATGCTGAACAAATCGACTGAGCCCTTCGGCGTAAATGCGGTCAGGTGAGCTGGATGCAAGTACGTCGCTTTTTGCAAGCACCATCACCGTTGCAAGCGCAAGCACAGCAACCAGTCCTTCTAAAAGCATTCCTCCGTAACCCACGGCATGACAATCTGGTTCCTTTTCAATTTGTTTTGAAGTGGTTCCGGAACTCACAATCCCGTGAAAGCCCGAGCAGGCGCCGCATGCCACTGTCACAAATAAAATTGGGAAAAGTGGTAGTCCTTTTGGGTTAACGAATCCAAGGAATGCGGGGTATGTAATTTTTTCTCCGCCGATGAAAAGACCTACCAAACCAAGCGCCAAAGTTCCGTACAGAAAAAATCCGCCCAAATATCCACGCGGCTGAAGAAGTAGCCAAACTGGAATCACAGAAGCAATCAGACAGTAAAGGAGGAGAATGATGTTCCATATTTGTTTTGGGCTAAGCGGCAAGGTGTCAGGGATGCGAAGCGGAATGAATGGGCCAAGCCAAATGGAAAGAACAACAAGCGCCAAAAAGAAAAGGGTTGCGATTCCAAGCGGCATTTTTAAGAAACGAAGCGCTAGTCCCATTATAAGACCAATGACGAGGTAAAGCGTTGAGGAGCTTGCGACACCACCGCCAAGTTCAGGGTCTACAAAAGAGCCGCTTGTTAAATCAGTGAAAGCGGTAATGACATACATTAAAGAAAGCCAGACAAAGACGAGAAAAAATAAATGTCCCCGCCGTCCTAGTAGCTCCTTCACCATTTCAACGATGGAAGTCGCTCCGTGCTTGACTGAACCCGCAAGACTAGAAAAGTCGTGAACAGCTCCTAAAAAAATAGCACCAAACACAATCCACAAGAGGACGGGAAGCCATCCAAACCAAATGGCGGCAATAATGGGTCCGACAATGGGACCTGCAGCAGCAATGGCGGAAAAATGTTGACCTAGGAGAAATCCTTTTTGAGTAGGGACAAAATCGACACCGTCATTGACAAGCGAAGCGGGAGTTTTGCGTTCGCTTTTTAAATCAAACTGACCGCGAAGAAAGCGGCCGTAGGTAAAATAGGCTGCAAGGAAAATAATTCCGCTAAGTAGGACGAGTGTGTAAAGAGTCACAGGGTGTCATCCTGAAGCTGGTATTCGAAAATGATGGCTGAAGGATCTCGCGTTCACTAGATTCTTCGTGGAGCCTGCCCTCGAGGCGCCCAGATCCTTCACTTCGTTCAGGATGACACGTGCCGAAGGGCTCAGAATGACATGAAGTGTGTGGATAAGTATGTAAAGAGTCACAGTAATATTTCAAAGCTTGAAATGTTTAAAATTCCCATCATGTCATTACCCGGCTTGACCGGGTAATCCAAGTTTTGGATTCCTGTTTTCGCAGGAATGACAAACATCTGTGGAGTCACCCGCGATTTAAAATTTCAAGTTCTTCAGCCGAGCGTTTTGGTTTTCGGGTCAGCGCATAGAGGAGAATGGCAAACACAACAATGGAGCCCCAAAATACCGGCACAGAATTTTCATATTTGATAATGAGCGGAATTGAAAGAAGCGCCACCATATTCATTACTTTGATGAGTGGATTGAGCGCAGGTCCTGCCGTATCTTTAAGCGGGTCACCGACCGTGTCTCCAGTAACAGAAGCTTTATGGGCCTCAGAACCTTTTCCACCAAAGTTGCCATCTTCAATAAATTTTTTAGCATTGTCCCACGCGCCGCCGGCATTTGCCATGAACACGGCAAGCAATTGCCCTGAGAGAATCATGCCGGCGAGAAATCCGCCGAGCGCTTCTTTTTTGAGCAGAAAGCCAACAAGAAGCGGAGCGAGAATCGACAAAACCCCAGGAAGAATTAATTCCTTCTGTGCGGCAGTTGTGCAGATTCCAACGACCCGGCCATAATCGGGAAGCTTGGTTCCTTCCCAAATGGCCTTGTCTTTTAATTGTTCTCTGACTTCATGAACAATTAAAAAGGCCGCGCGCCCCACCGCTTTAATGGTCATGGAGCTAAATAAAAACGGAATAGCCCCACCGATTAAAAATCCAATGAATACATTTGGCAAAGACACCGAAAGCGTGGCAGCAACTTGCTCATAAGAAGTATGTGCGATGTTGCTGATGTCTGTGATGTAGGCATTAAAAAGGGAAATAGCAGCTACGACAGCAGAAGCAATGGCAATCCCTTTTGTGATGGCTTTGGTGGTATTGCCGATGGCATCCAAATCAGAGAGAATTTGACGCGCTGGTTTGGGCAAATGAGCCATTTCACCAATTCCGTTTGCATTGTCTGCAACGGGACCAAATACATCCATCGAAATATTATTGCCCGTTAGTGTGAGCATTCCAATTCCGCACATCGAAACGCCGTAAGCAATAAAGGTCGGGCTCATCCCCTGAAAAATAAACGCTGACAACATAATTGCAATTGAAATTACGAGAATGGCCCACACGCTGCTTTCAAGGCCGACTGCGAAGCCCGTAATGATGGTTGTTGCGTGACCAGTTTTGCAGGACTCAGCAACCGATTGAACGGGAAATTGAGTTGTTTCTGTAAAATATTCAGTCACACGGTTGATTGTAATTGCGAGCAAAATTCCAACCAAGGTGGCCCAGACAGGTCTGAGATCAAGCCCTGAAATTCCAAGATTGACCAGGAATGGAAGATCCGGTCTTTCTGGAAAGCGGAGGTAAAAAAATCCAATCACTGAAAAACCCACAATGGAAATAATTGCCGAGAGGATGAAGCCAACATTAATTGCTTTCATGGCGTCGCGTATTTCATCACTCGTACGTACTGCATAGGTGCCAATAATCGAACTAATGACACCCACAGCGCGGACCAACAAAGGAAAGATGACGCCTTTGTGTCCAAATGATGCCCAGCCCAAAATCATGGCAGACACAATGGTCACTTCGTAAGATTCAAAAATATCAGCGGCCATTCCAGCGCAATCACCAACATTGTCGCCTACATTGTCAGCAATGGTCGCAGGGTTTCTGCGGTCGTCTTCGGGAATATTCTTTTCAATTTTTCCAACCAAGTCTGCGCCAACGTCCGCCGCCTTTGTGAAAATACCTCCGCCAACTCTGATGAAG
>JAHFHD010000066.1 GCA_023247075.1 Candidatus Omnitrophota bacterium
ATTCGTGAATATATTCCAGTTGAGTCTGAGAACGAACAAACCAGCGAGATCAAAACCGGACCTTTTGAAATTCAGCAAAATGAATTTAGAAAGTGGACGCATTCCGCTTTGCCTTCACCTACCCAAGGGTATGGAAGGCTAGAGCTTCATCTTGCGCCACTCAGCACAAGGACTACAAGGCTTGAAGTCAAATCATATTTCTACAGAATTTCTCACGAAATGATTTTGGAGCAAGAGGCTTCATATGTTTCAACGGGAGTATTTGAAGCGAGACTTGCTTCGCGGATTCACGATTATTTAGTCACCATGCATTACCCAGCGATTTTGCGACTGATGACCGGATGTGATTTCCATTGGGATGAGGAAATTGGTTATTACCGTGTGAGCGGAATTTCAGAATCCAGCTTTGGCGCCGAGCAGGGATTTCAGAATGGAGACATTGTGGTTTCAATTGATGGCGTGCGCATGACAATGGACAATTTCTTTGAAACCCTTTCGCAAATCAAACACACAACAGTTAAGAAATTCTTTGTCGATCGCGGCGGGAAAGGGATTATACTTAATGCCACCATTTTCTTTTTTCCAGAGTCAAAGTCTCCACTTGGTTTTTTGGCCGACTTTGACAAGTCCACGCGGAGTTTTGCTGTCACAAGAGTCGTTCAAAGCTCACGAGCCGAGCACGCCGGCTTAAAAGTTGGAGATCTTTTAGTCGAAGAAGAGGGAATCATGCTTAGCAATTGGCGGAATTATTTCAAGGCGATGGGGACTTCTGCCAAGGGGTCACAGCGGAATTTTTTGGTTTTGCGAAATGGCGAAGAACTTCATGCTCAAATTTAGTTCTACTTCAATTTTTTTCAAGCAAGCCGATATTCATATGTGCATCAAAACGGTTTTTTAATCAACCATTTAATCAAGGAGGAACATACAATGAAAAAAGTAGTCGCATTGATTTTGGTGTTAGGCCTCTGGTTTTCGCCAGTCGGGTCGGTTTGGGCGGGTGAAGCATCGCCAGCATTTAAGGCAACTGCTTCCGCACTTGTTCCGGGCGTGGGACAAATTATGAATCGAGATCATTACACGTCACTTGGAAAATTGAAAATTTTAACCATGTGGCTTCTTGAGCTTGGTGCAATTATTACAACTCCCATTCTTGCTTCTAGGGAAAATTGGCCGGTTGCGATGGTTGGTGTCGGGATTTTTGCGGTCAACCACATTTGGAGTTCTGTTGACGCTTATCAAGTTGCGGTGAAGCAGGGAACAAGTCTTGAAGGTGCCAAAACCCGTTAAACTGTTTAGACCACTCTTAATTCTTTATTGTTTCCATTTCTGATTAATCAAAAAAGCATAAAATTCCCCCCATCTCCTAACCGGTTTCAGTTAGGAGTGTGGGGGATTTTTCTTTTGTTTTTTCTTTCAGGCTGCGCTACAACGCTTCCAAAAATCGAGATTTACGGAAAGAAAAGTTTGGTCTACGAATTCCCTGCGCTCAAAGCAGATCTTTTTAATGCAATCACTCAGACTTTGAAACTCGAGCAAATTCCAATCGCCGTTCGGGATGAAGCGATTGGCAAAGTAAAAACAGAATTATTCCCAATTGGGCAGACAGAGTTTCGGAATTGGACGGGAGCTACTCATCTTCCATCGACTGGGCATGGAAAGCTTGATCTTGAAGTGAGGCAAGGCAAAGAATTTGGAACAAGCGAGCTTGAAATTGCGACACATTTTACAAAAAATCGTCAGCTTGCGCTTCCAAGCGGAAAAGAACTTTCATCAACGGGTATTTTTGAGGAAGCGCTCGCTGCAAAAATTCACACATCTCTACTCAATCAAAAATACCCAACCCTCTTTCAACTTGCAATCGGCTGTTATTTTGAATGGGACCAAAAAATCGAGCACTACAGGGTGAAACAAGTGAAGCCATTTGGGCTTGGCGAAGAACAGGGATTTTTGGAGAATGATGTGGTGGTCAAGCTGGATGAAGTGGAAGCAACCATGGGCCAATTTTTTCCGTACCTCGCTCAAATTCGGGAAAATAAAATCGTTCGATTCACTATTTTAAGGCAAGGCGCGGCTGTAGAATTACCAATCCACATCTTTTTTCTGAGTAGTGACCTTCCGTGGGTTGGAATTCGTACAGAGCGTGACGTAATGTCGCGCGCTTTTACAGTTGAAGAAGTGGCGCCAAGTTCTCCCGCTGGAATGGCAGGCCTCAGGCCAGGCGACAAAATTTTGGAAGAAAAAGAAATTCCAATGACTTCTTGGAGAAATTATTATGAAGCAGTGACCAGCACGAAGCCTGGAGAAACAAGAAAACTCGTCATCGAGCGTTCCGGAGAGCGCCTAACGATTTCCGTCATCCTAAAATCTTATGAGCCAGAAACTAAATGAAACTCATGCTACGTTTGCCTGTGAAACAGCACCCTCTACAAGGGTTGCCAAAAGCCTGCTGCTTCGCTGTGTCATCCTGAAGCCAGTAGTTCAAGCAAAGGCTGAAGGATCTCGTGGACGTTAGATTCTTTGTGGGGTTTGTCCTGAGCGCTAGATGCTTCGCTTCGCTCAGCATGACACAACTCAAACTGCGCGAGCGGATTGGGTGAGAAAGATGACGCGGTTTTGAAATACCTCAGTTACTCCCGCACCGACTTCAAACACACGTTTTGTTTTAGATATTTCTTCAATGGTGAGACGTCCGCCTGAGGAACGCGCAAGCAGCGGCGCGTGATTTGCCCAAACACCAAATGACCCTTCCATTCCAGGCGCAACGAGTGAACAAATAGTTCCCTCGTAAACCGTTTCTCCTGGAGTCAATATGGCAAATTTAAATTCAGAAGGCATAATTTTTTGGCGCTAGGTTTTAGCCGCCCCTGTTTTTCCTGCTTCCTCGATTACTTCTTGGATGGAGCCCTTCATGTAAAAAGCCGATTCAGGGATGTGGTCAAGCTCACCTTCGACAAGCATTTTAAATCCGTGGACTGTTTCCTCGCGCTTCACATATTTCCCTTTTTGGCCAGTGAAAGCTTCAGCAACAAAAAAAGGCTGTGACAAAAATTTTTCAATTTTTCTTGCGCGCATGACAACCGCTCGGTCATCCGGAGACAATTCATTGATTCCCAGAATGGCGATGATGTCCCTCAAGTCTTTGTAGCGCTGAAGCGTTTTTTGCACTGCTCGCGCGACTTGATAATGTTCCTCCCCCACAATTCTTGGGTCTAACATGCGGCTTGTTGAATCGAGCGGATCAACCGCCGGATAAATTCCAAGCTCCGCAATTTGCCGCGAGAGAACCGTTGTGCCATCCAAATGAGCGAAAGCGGTTGCCGGAGCAGGGTCGGTCAAATCGTCTGCCGGAACATAAATTGCTTGAACAGATGTAATGGAACCTGATTTCGTGGAGGCAATTCGCTCCTGAAGCTGAGCCATTTCAGTACCAAGCGTCGGTTGATATCCTACAGCAGAAGGCATTCGACCAAGCAGGGCCGAGACTTCAGAGCCGGCTTGGACAAAACGAAAAATGTTGTCGACAAAAACAAGTACGTCCTGATGCGCCTCGTCACGGAAGTATTCGGCCATGGTAAGTCCGGTGAGTGCAACGCGCAGCCGAGCGCCCGGCGGCTCATTCATTTGACCAAATACAAGCGCAGTCTTGGCCACAACACCTGACTCGTTTAATTCAAGCCACAAATCATTTCCTTCTCTCGTGCGCTCGCCGACACCGCAGAACACCGAAACACCGCCATGTTCTGTCGCGAGATTGTGAATGAGTTCCATAATGACAACCGTTTTTCCAACACCCGCACCGCCAAAGAGCCCCACTTTTCCACCTTTTGGGTAGGGAGCAAGCAAATCAATGACTTTAATTCCGGTTTCAAATACCTGCGTGACAGCAAGCAGTTCTTCAAAAGAAGGGGACTTTCGGTGAATTGGGTAACGCTGCTTTTCATTTGGCAGCGGGCCTTTTTCATCAATTGCAGTGCCGAGCAAATTAAAAATGCGTCCCAAAGTCTGCTCGCCCACAGGAACTGTGATTGGACCGCCTGTGTCGAGCGCTTTCATTCCTCGAACAAGGCCGTCTGTAGTTGCAAGCGCAATGCAGCGGACAATGTTGTCACCGACGTGTTGCGCGACTTCAAGCGTGAGATCAATATTTTTTTCTTTGTCTTCAATTTTGATTGCATTCAAAAGCTTGGGTAATTTTCCGGAATCAAAACGAACATCAACACTCGGCCCAATCACCTGTATGACTGTACCCACTTCCATAAATTCCTCCTAAGTTTTTGTGTCATCCTGAGGCTAATATTCCATTGGCCGAAGGATCTGGCAATTGCGAGTTCCTTCGTTTCGCCTCACAAAGTAAATTTTGAGGCTACACTCAGGATGAAGGGTCGCTTGAGACTTTGCGACCCCTCACTTTTTTTGTGCCCGAGAACCGGACACCACTTCGATTAATTCTTTTGTAATTGTGGCCTGCCGCGCTTTATTTCGTGACAGCGTCAGCGCATCAATCATTTTCTTTGCATTGTCTGTTGCTTGGCGCATCGCCATCATGCGCGACGCCTGCTCTGCGACAAGCGAATGCTTCACGCACTGCCCGATTTCAGCCGCAAGATATTCAGGAAGCAGCACATCTAAAATTTGACCAAGGTCAGGCTCCAAAATGTAATCTACCGTTTGCCCCTCTATTTTTTTGTCAGTGATTTTGGAAACAATCGGAAGCAGCTTCGACACACGCGGCTTGAGCACTGCCAAAGATTCGACATGGGTGTAAATCAAAATAATTTCATCCGCTGCTTTGGAAATAAAGGCGTCTTGAATCATTTGATTTAATTCTACAACTGTTTGGTCCAGCTCCTGAGGGCGGGGAATCGAAAGTTCTTTTACAATTTTTCTTCCTTGCCGCTTGAGATAACCAGCGCCATTTCGTCCAATTGAAACAAAGCTGACGGATTCAGCTCGGCCTGTGTTTTCAAGGTAACGCGCTGCTTGATCCAGCACATTGGTATTGTAGGAACCGCAAAGCCCGGTGTCTGAGGTGATTAAAAAGACAAGCGTTCCATGAACCTCTTCACGTTTTTCAAGGAGGGGATGCGACAGGGGTTTTTCTCGCACCAGCGTGCTTAAAATTCTTGCCAATTCCTGAATGTAACGGTCAGAACGCCGGAGTAAATCCTGTAATTTTCTAAGCTTTGCCGCCGCAACCATTTCCATGGCACGCGTCATTTTTTTCGTGCCTTCCACGCTTTTGATTCGGCGTCTGATTTGTCTGAGCGAAAGCGGCATAAGTCAAGTGGTTACGGATGTCGCAGAAAAAATTCGCCCTTAAAAGTTTTTACGATTTTTTCAAGCGTCTGCTCAGTTTGCTCAGTGAGCGCTTTTTTGGTTGCGATTTCGTGAAAAAGAGAGCCGTGCTTTGATTCAATAAATTCAAAAAGTTCTTTTTCAAAAAGTTTTACGAGATCAATCCGAATATCATCAATGTGTCCTTTGTTCCCGGCATAAATGATGGCCACTTGGCGCTCTAGCGGCATGCAGGAAAGAATGTCCTGCTTTAAAATTTCCACCATACGCTCCCCGTGATTCAACTGGTCTTTTGTGGCTTTGTCGAGGTCGGCTGAAAGCTGTGAAAATGCGGCGAGTTCCCGGTGCTGGGCAAGGCTCAATCGAAGCATGCCTGCCACTTGTTTCATTGCTTTGGTCTGCGCATTTCCACCTACTCGCGAAACAGACAACCCTACGCTAATGGCTGGACGAACACCCCCATAAAATAAATCGGTTTCCAAATAAATTTGGCCATCTGTAATGGAAATCACATTGGTGGGAATGTAGCTTGACACGTCACCCGCCTGAGTTTCAATAATTGGAAGAGCGGTTAAAGATCCCGCGCCAAGATCATCTCGTACTTTGGCTGCTCGTTCGAGCAATCTTGAATGGAGATAAAAAACGTCACCCGGGTACGCTTCACGGCCCGGCGGTCTTTCGAGGAGAAGTGAAAGCTGACGATATGCCTGCGCATGTTTTGAAAGGTCATCGTAAACCACAAGCGCATGCTGGCCATTGTAGAGGTATTCTTCACCCATTGCGCAGCCTGAGTAAGGTGCCAAAAATTGAAGAGGCGCAGGGTCTTCTGAAGAGGCAACCACGACCGTGGTGTATTCAAGCGCTCCTACCGCTTCAAGCGTTTTTGTGAGCTGGACAACACTCGAAAGTTTTTGGCCAATGGCGACATAAATACATTTCACATCCTTACCTTTTTGATTCACAATTGCGTCGATTGCAATTGCAGTTTTTCCGGTTTGACGGTCGCCAATAATAAGTTCGCGCTGGCCACGTCCAATTGGAATCATTGCATCGATGGCCTTGATGCCGGTTTGAAGCGGTTCTTTGACGGGCTGACGTTTCAACACATTGGGCGGAATGCATTCAACAGGACGCTTGGACTGAGCAGCAATTGGTCCTTTGCCATCAAGTGGTCTTCCAAGTGGATTAACGACTCTGCCAAGCAGTGCTTTGCCGGTTGGAACTTCAACAATTCGCTGAGTTCTGCGCACGAGGTCGCCTTCTTTAAGGCCTGCGTCACTTCCCAAAATAACAACGCCCACATTGCTTGTTTCCAAATTAAGCGTCATACCGAAAGTACCATCCGCAAATTCAACGAGCTCACCAGCCATCACTTCATCTAATCCATACACGCGCGCAATTCCGTCCCCCACCTGAAGGATGTAACCCACGGACTCCATCTCGAGCTTTTTTTCAAACTTTTGAATTTCAGATTTAATTGCCGACGTTACTTCTTCCGGTTTGAGCATAATGAGTAACCTTTCAGACCTTGACGGTTTTGAGTCTTGACCCCAACTGATTCAGGCTTGCGCGAATCGACCCATCAATCAACCGATTTTCAATGCGTACTTGAACGCCGCCGATAAGGCGAGCATCTGTTTTTAAGTGCATGAGAATTTTCATTCTAATTTTTTGCTCGAGAGTTTCCTGCAATTTCTGCTGCGCTTCAGAATTTAATTCTCGACCAGAAACAACCGTTACCTCTTTGATTCCATTTTTACGGTTAAGCCTGATTTGAAGTTGTTCCACGATGACGGGAAGAAGAGCAAGTCGTTTTTTGAGAGCGAGCAGTGTTAAAAATCTGCTCGACAAAACCCCCGAACCTTGGCCGAGCACCGCTTGGATGAGTGCTTGCTTTTCCTCAAGTTTCACAAATGGACTCAAGAGAAGTTCAAGAAATTGACGGTTTTTGGTCGCTGCACTAGAAACCAAATCAAGTTCGCAAACGAGCGCTTCAGTTGTCCTCTTCTCTTCAGCAAGCTCAAAAATAGCGCGCGCGTAACGGTCTGCTGCTTCAATTTCTTTCATTTGATTTGTTCAAAGTCCTTGATGAAGTGAAGTGCGAGTTCTTTGTCTTTTGCAGCGTCCATTTTTTTTTCAATTAACCGTTCGGCTGCGAAGAGGACAAGTTCCGCAACTTCGTTTCGAAGAGTGACCTTTGCTTTTTCTGTCTCAAGTTGAATGTCCTGCTTGGCTTTTTCAAGGGCTGCGCGTGCGCTTAAGCGCGCACTTTCTTCTACCTCGCGCGCAATTCGTCGGCCTTCTTCAAGCGCTTGTTCAAGCCGCTTGCGCGCTTCTTCCTCAATGTGCTCGCGCCTCTTTTCATACTCAACTTTCAAAGCATCCACGTCCCGCTTCGTGGACTCAATTGTTTCAAAAGACGACTTTATTTTTTCGCGCCGCTCATCCAATAGTTTGAGAAGCGGTCGCCAGGCGAATTTTTTAAGTACCAAGACAAGCAGGATGAAAGCAAAAGCCTGCGTTAGAATTTCAGGAATGGAAATGCCCATGCGTCGATTTCCTGCTGCCTAAGAAGCAGCTGGTTCGTTATTAACCGATTTTTCCCATGAGAAAAATAACAGTGAGCAATGCGTAAATCGTGAGCGCTTCGATAAAAGCGCAGCCAATAATCATGGCGGTTTGAATTTTGTTGGAAGCTTCTGGTTGACGTCCAATTGCCTGCATCGCTTCGCCAATGGCGCGCGAAAGACCAAGTGCAGAGCCAAATGCGGCAATCGCAACTGCAATGGGCAATGTCCAAGACAGCGCTGTTTGAAAATTCATGTAGAGCTCCTTTCAGTTTTTAATTTGTTGTTTTCTGTCATTCTGGGCAAAACACCGCAAATTTATTTTGCGGGGCGAAGCGAAGAATCTCAGAACATCAGATCCTTCGGCTGCGCCTCAGGATGACTCAAAGAGGTTGAGTGGTCATCTATTTAATTATGCGCCTCATGCGCGTGATTCTCATGAGGCAGCATAAGTGCAATGTAAATTGTGCTTAAGAGTGAAAACACAAGCGCTTGGATTGCGCCCAGAAGCATTGATAATAACATAAATGGAAACTGCAAGGGAAGCCCAATTGGGCTGTGAATGAATGAAACACTTGCGATTCCAAGCGCAACCACTGCTCCGATTAAAGCGTCTTCTCCCAAAATATTTCCAAATAACCGGAGAGCAAGGCTTAAAGGTTTAATTAATTCTCCCATTACGTGAAGTGGAAAAAATAATGGGACTAGAATCCAACCAACCACATCACGCGGATTTCCCATCAAATGGTCAAAGTAACCCAAGATTCCATTTTCCTTAATCCCGATTGCCTGTACATAAAAAAACACGCAGATTGCAAGTGCCGCAGTGGTGTTTAAATTGGACGTGGGCGCTTTAAGTCCGGGTACGAGCCCCATGTAATTTTGAATCAGAATGAAGAAAAAAAGCGTTCCAATAAAGGGCGTGTGAGCGCGGCCTTTTGGTCCAATTACTCCAGCTACTAATTGGTCAAGTGATTCAACGGCAAGTTCAACGGCATTTTGAAGGGGGTGTGGAATCAAAGTAGATTTTCGTACAGCGAATGCACTCACTACGATGAGGAGAATGGCTGCTGTCAGCGAAAACACCACATTTTCCCAGTGGTGAAGAAATTGAACCAAGGGAACTTCGTGAAAATACTCAGCAAGAAGCGTCACCCAATTTGCAACTTCCTTGACGTCACCTGAGGCAATCGCAAAAAAAGGCGCAAAGCGGATTAATTCATGATTCATTGTTAATTCATTCCGAGTTTTTGATTACGCGTTTGATGAGGTCGTACACTTGCCGTACGCTTGCGGCAAAACCGAACAGGCTTAAAATCGTCTTCCCCCACGGCTCCCAGCCAAATACGCGGTCAAGCCATGAGCCGAATAAAAAACCAACAGCTGGCCCCGCCAAAAAAACCATTGGGATGATAATACAAAATCCAACAGTTTGAACCACAGGGTAGACTTTCTTTTGATTTTTCAAATCAAGTTTGGCATTTCTCCCTCCCTTTTTTTAGGAGGAGAGGGGGGTTAACTTGGTAAAAGCGCCAAAGTCGAGTTATACTCAATAAGGTTAAGATGGGTATGGCTTTAAGTGCTCTTTAGTTTCAAATTATACTCAACAAGGCTAAAAATTGCGATTTTTATTTGATTCAAATTGGAGGGGTTGATGACAATCAAGAAAAAAGTTTTGATTTGTGATGATGACCGTGATTTTGGCAAGCTGCTTGTGATGCGCCTTTCAAATGCGGGTTTTGACGTGCGAATTGCACTTGACGCGTTTCAAGTGCTTCAAATGGCGCGAAAAGGAAAGCCGGATTGTATTGTGCTTGATGTCAATATGCCGGGCGGGAATGTAGAAGGAACGCTGAAGAAGCTCGAGCAGAATGCACAGACGCTTACCATTCCGGTTGTTCTAATGAGCGGCCAGAAACCAGATTGGACAAAGCTTGGGGAATTGCACGAAGCCAATTTTTTGAAAAAACCATTTGATGCGAACGAGCTAATCAAAACTATTTACCGTCTGACTGGTACCACAGAGAACGCAGAAATAGAAGCCGCAGAAGGTAATAGCGGGGAAACATTGAGTTAAAGAAACCGTCTACCCCGCCTCACTTATTCAACCTTTCCGCACCACAAAACCATCCAACCGTCACTTTAAAATTCGCCATAGGACGGTTTTTGAAGTGACGCACAACCTTATGTTTACCAAGCGTACAAAGCATGAGCTTCTTTACCTTAATCGGTAATACTCAATAAGGTGTTATATTGTGATTTATGAACCACAGAAGAATCGCAAGTCATGACCTTATTGAGTATAACCTATTCAATTTAATTTACTTATGAAGTTTTAAAATAAATTTATTAAGTCTTGTATTTTGATTTATCTTCAAGTATCTTTTACACACCTCCCTATGAACCCTTTAATCCTGCTGAAAAAAGGAAATAGGAAACTGGTAACCCTCAAGGGAATTTCAGCCTGCCTTTGCCTCACCGTTTTCCTTACAACTGCACACCCAGAATTGGTTTTTTCTTCCACGCCTGCTGATTCGCTCGAAGAAAATAATAGTCGAAGCCCTGTCGATTTAACTCATTTGTTTGAAAACCCCCTTCTTCAAAAAAACCTGTTCGTTAAGGAAATATTCAATCTCAAAAATACTTCACCCCAAGACAAAGGAGCCGTTGTGTATTTT
The DNA here is from genome assembly GCA_023247075.1 of Candidatus Omnitrophota bacterium. Classification (GTDB taxonomy): domain Bacteria; phylum Omnitrophota; class Omnitrophia; order Omnitrophales; family Danuiimicrobiaceae; genus JAHFHD01. The sequence continues at coordinate 10,541 of JAHFHD010000066.1, forward strand.
GAAGATGCGCATGGAAATTTTGATTCGGCGGAAAAAATTCGAAGCGCCGCCGCGTCGCTCGCGCGAGAAAACGGTGTCGGTTTATTCCTGCTTGAAGGAGGAAGCGGAAAATTAGAAACACTTTTTTTCGAAGCATTCCCCAATCAAAAGACAAAAGAAAAACTTATTCATGAGTACGCCGCAAAAGGGGAACTCTCAAGTGGAGAAAGCGCGGCAATTTTAGAAGAGCTGCCGCACGCTAAGTATTTCGGAATTGAGACGGAATCACTTTACACTGCAAACGAACAAGCATTTCGGGAAGCCGCAAGCCGTGCAGATGCAGTGAAGCCGCTTCTAGATGAAAAGGAGCGAGCACTTGAGGCGAGGTCAGCAAAAGAATTTTCGCCAAGACTAAAAGAATTTCAAGTGAGTTCAAGCGCTTTTTATCAGGAGAAAACCAGCCTCGATGTTTATCTAAAGGCGCTTCAAACTTTTTATGACAAACCCCTTGAATCTAAATACCCAGAGCTTGCGAAAGTGGTTCATTCGTTCAATCTTAAATCAAATGCTCAGCGCTCTCTTTCTCCCTCGCCCCCATTAGAGGGAGAGGGCAGGGTGAGGGGGAAGTTGATCAAAGATGCTTTTCACCCTCACCCCAACCCTCTCCCTCTGCTTCGCGAAGGAGAGGGAGCTAACCCAGAAGAAGTGCTGGATGCAGAGGTAAATCGGTCTATTGAGTCATTTCAGAACAATATTCTTCGAGCCCTTTCCAAAGCAGATCAAATGGAGGCGAATGGACTCATTCAAAAATACCAGCTTCGCCAGCTTGATGCTGGGTCGCTCGCGAATCATTTTGCAGACTTTGCAAAGAAGACCAGTCTTGATTTTAAAATTCCAGATTCACTCAAAGGAGAAGCAAAGCAAGCACAGACGATTTCTTCAATTCAAGGGACGCAGCTTTTTAAAGAGCTCAAACTTCTTGAAGCTGAACTTCGACGCGAACTTCCAAAAACTGAGAGTGAGCGCAGGCTGATTCAAGAATTCCGTGAATTGGATTTGCTGAGAAGCCTCTCAAAACTTGAACTTGCGCGCGACGAATGGGAAGAGTTGAAATTAAGACTCACGCAACCACCTTCTCATGTCATCCTGAACGAAGCTCCGCAGATTTATTCTGTGGAGCAAAGTGAAGGATCTAGCGAAGGCCAGATCCTTCAGGCGCCCCTTACGGGGCTCCTTCAGGATGACATCAGGACTCAATCGCATCGCAACAAGTCTTTTAATGCAGAATCAAGAATGACAAAAAAACACGAAAAATTAATGACGTTGCTTGCACCACACAAGAAATTTTATTCCATCGCAACCAAGCGCGACGAAGCTATGTTTCAAAATACACTCCGGCGCATTAAAGAAAGAAAATCGCGCCTCACCATTTTAGTAACCGGCGGTTTTCACTCAAAAGGAATCACTGAAAAGTTTAGAGCGGCTCAAATTCCATTTGTTTTGGCCACGCCTCAAATAATCGAAGTAAGCGACAAAGCAAATTATTTAAATGCCATGATGGGCCGACAGTCCTTCATGAAGTATTTTCGTGGGAGCATGTGGGACGCATTTGCGACTGATTACACCACCAAACTTGTGGATGTGCTTCATCCGGATGAGAAAATTCAAACACTCAAGCACTGGCGCGACAGCATCATTCAGAAACTTGCCGCCCAGAAGCGTCTTAAAGAAGCTGCTCGCTACACACCGTATTTAGATTCCGCCGCGCGTTCGGTTCAGGGATTGCGCGACTCAGGTCAATCTCGTTTAGATTGGACGGGTGTAAAAACCGCAGATTATTTTTCAAAACTCGAACTTCTCATCAAACAAAAATTTGATATTTTCAGAAATGGTGTCAAAGAAATCTGGACTCAAAACAACATCACCCGCGAATCTGTTACGGACATTCTTCACAGGATGAATCGCGTTACCATAGCCACTCTTTCGCCCCGCCTTGTCACCGAAGGCGGACCAGGTTCGGTTGTTTCATTTCCCTCACCCTCATTTGGGGGAGCGGGGGCCAATTTGGAAAGGATGTCAAAAACAAGAGGTGAACTGCGCGGTGAAATTAAAGCAGGCATGGATCGTAACAAGATTGTGACATCAAGATTAATTGCCGACTTGCCCACCACAGCCAGCGCGGACGACATCATTGCTTTCTTAACAAACCAGGCTCAAATTTCATGGGCAGAACGAGATGAGTTGATTGACCGGTACAGGTCTGGCATAGGCGCACGTTTAGCTCAACATTATTTTGGAACATCAGAAGGAGTTAAACAGAACATCTTTGCAATCAAATCTGGATATTTTAGCTCTGTTTATTTAGGCGAGTTCGAGAAAGATGGGATTAAGCAACAAGCCGCGATTAACCTGTCTAATGGATTTGGTTTCAGAGATGACGCCGTCCGCCAAGATGTTGAAATCCAGCAATATTACTCTAACAAAGGCAGAACAAAGTTCCATCC
>JAHFHD010000149.1 GCA_023247075.1 Candidatus Omnitrophota bacterium
ATTTTCTGTTTCCTAAATTATGACACTCGCTTGAGCGGCTTTCAGTGGACAATACTCCTTCCCTGGGTCAAAACACTTGGCATTGGTTTTCACTTCGGCCTTGATGGAATGGGTGTTGTAATGGTGCTCCTTCACTCGCTCTTAAGTTTCAGTGGAAGCTGTGTGTCCTGCTCGATTAAAGAAGATGTGAAAATGTACTCCGTTTTTTACCTGATGCTGGTCGCAAGTATTTACGGCGTTTTTGTTTCGCTTGACCTTTTTTTCCTTTACTTATTCTATGAAATGGCTGTGATTCCTATGTACCCCTTAATCGGAATTTGGGGAAGCAAAGACAGGGACTACGCTTCAATGAAGCTTACGCTTTTTATTTCTCTGGGCGCCGTACTTGGGCTGATTGGGCTCATCAGCATTTACACGCTTTCTGGAATTCAAACATTTGACCTGGTTGCTTTAAGTGAACACGTAAAATCTGCGCCGTTTCCGCTCAAATTCCAAATTTGGTGCGCTCCGCTTCTTATTTTTGGCTTCGGAGTCATTGCTTCGCTTTGGCCTTTTCACAGCTGGTCTCCAATTGGGTACGCTGCTGCGCCGTCAGCTGTGAGCATGCTTCATGCAGGAGTTTTAAAAAAGCTGGGGATTTTTATCATGATTCGTGTAGTGCTCACCCTTCTGCCAAATGGAGGGGCTTTTTGGTTTCCACTTGTCGCCTGGCTTTGTATTGTAAACATTCTCTATGGCGCGTGGGCTGCAATGGCTCAAACAGACATGAAATATGTGATTGGATTTGCAAGCGTGAGCCACATGGGTTACGCATTTCTTGGCCTCGCGGCACTGAACCAAACTGCGCTCTCTGGAACTGTATTTTTCATGTTTGCGCATGGCGTGATGGCAGCTCTTTGTTTCGCTTTAATCGGTTTTATTTATGACCAGACGCACACGCGCTTTATTCCAGATTTGGGAGGTCTTGCAAAACAAATGCCGCTTGTTTCAATTTGTTTCGTCATGGCGGCACTTGCCTCAAGCGGCCTTCCTGGATTTGCAAATTTTATCTCTGAAATCCTCATTTTTTTTGGGGCGTGGGACGTTTACCCAATTCAGACAATACTCGCTGTATTGGGAGTGGTCGTGACAGCGGTGTACATGCTTCGTCTCATCCGAAATGTATTTTTTGGTGCACCAATGCCCGAGTGGACCAAGCTTCATGACCCAAAATCATTTAGGGAGCATTTACCTTTTGGTGTGCTTCTTACAGCACTTCTTCTTTTTGGGTTTTGGCCTTCGCTTTTATTAAGCCGCATTCATCCTTTCGCAGAAAGCTTTTTTAAAACCCCAACCGCCAATAATGAGGTTAAGGCTGCTCTTTCCAGTACTGCGGGTAAATTGTTGCCAAGTGCGGAGGCTTTGTCATGATGCTTCAAATCCTAGCTCCAGAATTTCTTCTTGCACTTTTTACCTTTGTGCTTTTTACACTTAATCTGATTGTCAAAAATTTTCCGAAGCGGCAATTTATTTATCTAGCACTCGCCGGATGTGCGCTCACTCTTTTGCCTTTGTTTTGTTCTCCTGTAGTTGAAACAAGTTTATTCTCGAAAAGTTTCATCGTTAATCCCTTTACAGTATTCGCGAAAAGTCTTGTGCTTACATGCGGCATGGGAATTTTATTTATTGTCTCTACAATTCTTGATTCCATGGGAGAGCGGGTCTGTGATTTTGTGCTGCTACTACTCCTTTCGCTTCTAAGCGCTTTTTTCCTCATCTCTTCAGGTGACCTGGTCACGCTCTTCATCTCAATTGAATGGATGACGCTCTCGCTCTACACACTCACCACATGCTCAGCGCGAAATCGGCTCACTCTTGAGGCGGGCGTGAAATATCTCGTCATGAGCATTTTTTCAGGTGCGCTTTTTCTTTATGGAATAAGCCTTGTCTACAATGCGGTTGGTACTATTCATTTTGATGCGCTTCACGGTGCATCAGAAAAAATGGGGGGGAATTTTTTATTCCTTACAGGAACTCTTCTCATTCTTTCAGGAATTGGTTTTAAAATTACTGCCTTTCCTTTTCAGTTCTGGGCGCCAGATGTTTACCAGGGTGCGCCAGTGCCCGTCACAGCTTTTTTTGCTACTGTTTCAAAAATAGCTGGCTTTGTAGTGCTCATGAAGATGATGCTTTTTTTTGTGCCTAAAATAAGCTTTGTCCTTGCGTTTGCTTCAGCTGCTTCTCTTCTTTATGGGAATCTTGGCGCGCTTGAGCAAACTAATCTTAAAAGACTTTTTGCCTATTCCGCAATTGGACATGCCGGGTACATTTTAATGGGCATTGCTTCTCATTGTCCTTTTGGGTTGGGCGCATCTTTATTTTACCTCGCGGCTTATGGCTTAAGCGGCATTACAGCATTTTTAATTGTTGCAGTTGTAATCAAACATTTTGGAACTGAGATTTCTGATTTAAGAGGCCTTTCACACACCTCTCCTCTCCTCGCCGCTGTTTTTTTTGTGACGCTTCTTTCGCTTGGGGGAATTCCTCCGCTTGTTGGCTTTTTTGGAAAATTCCTTGTTCTCGAAGCTGCCATCCAAAGCGGCCAAATTGCACTTGCACTCTTAGGGGCTATTAACGTTGTGATTTCGCTTTATTACTACTTGCGTCTCATAAGAGAAATGTATTTGAAGCAGAGCGAGCAAAAGAATCGAGTGAGTTTTGGGCAACCTTTAAATTTTGTGCTTTTGACACTTGCCTTTGCAATCATTCTCTTCGGAATATTCCAAGAACCTCTTTACATGCTCACCCAGAAAAGTGCCGAAGCACTTCTCGTTTAAATAGTGGATTTAGATTTAAGATGGGGCAGGCCACAAGAAATTTGGACAATAAAAAACCGGCTTTTTAAGCCTCCTCAAGGGAGGAAGAGGAAACTTAAAAAGCCGGTTAAAAATTTCTGAATCGTTTACTTAAAACGAATAAATCAGGGAAAGACCAAGTGTTGCCTGGCTATCGCTTGTCCCGCTGTCAAACGAAGTTTTTTTACTTGAGTGGTCATAGCGATACTCAAGCCTTGTCAAAAGATTCTGATAGACCTTAAAATCCGCTGTGTACGTCATCTCCCAAAGATTGGTTCCTTCGGTCGTGCCAACTCTGGAACCTTGATCATTCCAAAATTGTTCCCAACGAGCTGCCAAAGTAAGCCAGTCGTAAAGGTCGTACTTGCCGTACAAAGCATAGCCCGCCCAGTCTTCAAGCCCATCCTCGCGCGTACGAGCAGGAGAAATATCTTCTTCCCAACCGTAATCAAAATTCGTCATCAATTTAAAACCAGGATGGCTGTCTGGAAATGGGGTCCACGTTGCGATCCAATCCAATACGCCACGGCCGTTGTCACGATCTTCAAATTGCTGCGAGCCCCACATAAGCCCGAGGGACGTTGAAAAATTGTTTGACGGAATCCAGCCAATTAGAGTTTCAAGGTCTTTGACATTATTGTTGTCAAGCGCCAAGTCCCAACCGTTCACAAAACCAAGTGCGGTTGTCACTTTCCCGTCAAACAAATTGTACAAACCGCGAACTCCTGTGTGGGTGAAGGGAATTGAATTATTAAATAGAAGCGAGCGTGATGAGTTCCAGTTTGAGAGGTTCTCAATCACTTCCGCGCCCATGAGAGTTGCATACTTACCAGCCAAAACCGTTAGACCGGAACCAATGGGAATCTTAATCTTAAGATGGGCCTCTTGAATTGCAAACTCATCATTCGTATCAAACCCAGTTGAATCCATCACTTGGGCATCCGTTCCATACATGAGCTCGGTATGAAAACCAACACCGCCGTTTTCCGGGGCCGGGCGATCAAAATTAAACTGGAGATTGTTCAGATCAAAACTGTTTCCATTTCGATCAAAAGCGCGGACTGCGCTGTTTGAGTTTGTGTGTGTAGTACCATTCAAAGCGCCTGTGGGATGCCGAAAATTCCAATTGTACGAAGTGTCCACAAATCCACTGATGTTAATGTCACCGCTTCCCACTTTAAAAGCGCCGCCTTCAACAGCAGCTGCACTAGGTGCAGGAGCTGCGACATAACTTGCAGCTTGTGCTTTTGCATCAGATGCATTCTTTTCAGCGCCGGAAAGCCGCTGTTCTAAACCCTTAACTAGATTTTCAAGTGCGCTAATCTTGCTTGTAAGTTCCGTGTTTAATTTGGTAAGATCGTCATTTGAAGGTCCTGCCACTACTGCTTCGTCGGCTTGGGCAACTACAGCTCCGAAAAAAAAGAGCATACTTGCAAGCACAATTAGTTGAGTTTTTGTTCTTACTTTAAACAGCATGTTGTTCCTCCCTTTGTTATGTTGTGTTCTTAACTTTTCGGTCATCCCAATTTAATCTTTAGACAAATTTTTAATTCCGAAAAGCTAAAGACGCGCGTAGATTAGCAAAAGGTGTTCCCTCTTGCAAGTATTAAGTGTTGCGAGAGAGTTAAAAATGTGACGACCAATTAAATAATCACGATATGTAGGGGTATTTTGATGTTGCAAGTCTACAAATAGTTATGCGGTGGATGCTTTTTCAGAACTTTCGTTCAGGCAGGTATTTAAAACGTCCAATTCATTTCTCAAAACTTGATGCAATGGGTATGTTCCGACATTCGGAATTTCTACCACATAAGGGTTACCGGACGCTCTGGAATAAGAAGCAACTTTTTCAATGAATTCGTCCGCTGTTTTAATCACCACGTGATACCGCGTAGGCATGCGACCCAGTTTCCATCTTAAAAACTCAGAAGCATCTTGACCATTAAATTTCTCCCTATTTCGATAAAATGAAAGGGGTGAAGTGCGAACGCGCTCGAGCAAATATTCAATTTTTTCTTCTTCACTCGTG
>JAHFHD010000150.1 GCA_023247075.1 Candidatus Omnitrophota bacterium
CCCTGGCGGGTCGCGCACGTAGACCCTTACCGAATTTTTGTGGTCGAAGTCATGCTTCAGCAAACTCAAATCAAAACGGTACTTCCTTATTACGACCGTTGGTTTAAAACATTTCCAACGGTAGACGCGCTCGCTCGTGCACCGATTGACCGAGTGCTCAAACTTTGGGAGGGACTTGGTTATTACTCCCGCGCAAGAAATTTGCATAAAGCGGCTCAAATGATTGTGAGTGAATTTAAAAGCTTAGTACCAGACAATGTTGAAGATTTACTTAAACTTCCCGGAATCGGCCGCTACACCGCAGGTGCCATTTCAAGCATCGCGCACGGAAAGCCGGTTCCGCTCGTCGATGGAAACGTGAGCCGCGTTCTCACGCGCTTACTGCGCTTAAGTGACGACATTACAAAACCCCAAACACAGAAAAAACTTTATGAGATTGCTGGGCTACTTGTTCCCAAAAGCAACCCAGGCAGCTTCAATCAAGCTTTGATGGAATTGGGCTCTCTCATTTGCTCACCTGAGCAGCCAGTATGCGGCGAATGTCCGCTCAGTCGTTTGTGTAAGGCATTTCAAAGTGGTGAAGTGCTTCGCTTTCCCGTAAAATCAAAAGGAGTGAAGGTTAAAAAAATGAGTATGGCGGTAGGGATTTTAAAACACGGAAGCCAAATACTCGTGAGACGTAGAGCGGCTCGCGGTATTTGGGGCGGGCTTTGGGAACTACCGAGCATCGTTCAAAAAAATCAATTGAAGCAAGAGCACCTCCTTAAACTAGAATTTGAAAAAATGGGCTTTAAAACTCGCGTTCTGAAGGCAGCGCCGCTCATCCGCCACCGCTTCACGCATCGGGATGCTTCACTTTACCCATTTGAATTGATACTAAAATCTAAGGCTAATTCATGTCATCCTGAGGCTAATGTTCCAAAAATTCGCCGAAGGATCTCACGGTCGCTAGATTCTTCGCCCGATGGGCTCAGAATGACAATTAAAAATAACGAAATCCGCTGGGCAGATTTAAAAATGCTTGAGACGCTTTCGTTTCCAGTGCCGCACCGGACGATTTTGAATCGTCTTAATTTAACCCACTCCACTTCATCATGACTTCACGCGAACAAAGACAAGGATTAATTGAGGTTGCCGGCGCAGACGCAAGAAATTTTCTCCACCGCGTTTTGTCACAGGACATTAAAAGTCTGAGACAAGGTCAAAAAATTTTGGCATGTCTGCTTGACTCAAGCGCGAGAATTATCTCGGTTATGACCGTGTGTGCATTCGAAAATCACTTTGCTCTTGAACTTGACATAAAGCTCAAAGACAAAACGCTTGGTGCGCTTGAACAATTCATTATTTCAGATGATGTAAAGCTCGTCGACCGTTCAAGCTCACTCTTGCTTCCTCAGCCGGCAGCAGAGGCTTCCCGGATTGAAGCTGGAATTCCAAAATATGGTGTTGATTTTGACGAAACAAATATTCCTCTTGAATGTAGATTTGAATCCGCTGTTAGTTTCTCGAAGGGTTGCTTTCCGGGACAGGAAATTTTGGCGCGTCTTGATTCGCGTGGTGGTGTCAGCAAAAAACTTGTTAGGCTTTCGCTCTGTAGTATTCCCTCTCCCCCTTACGGGGGGAGAGGGCAGGGTGAGGGGGAAGTAAGAGTAGTGCGAGGCGATCAAATCATGACAGACGGAAAAGAAATCGGCTGGATTACAAGCGCGGCTTATTCAACAAAACATCCCAATCAAATTGTTGCGCTCGGTTACGTCAAAAAAGGTTATTGGGACTCAAAAGCAGCTTTAACCATTCAAATGAAGACTCAATCCATTTCTGCTTTTATTTCTGGCTGGGTTTAATTAAACAGACATAAAAAAGGACGGGAAAGAATTTCTTCTCTCCCGTCCTGAAGTTGAATACTTGTCTTGTGCTGAAAATCTGTTTTGCGTTAGGCAGATACTGCGGTTCTAATCTCTGCTCTGAGCATCATCTCAATCGCAAAAATGGCAGCTAAATTTCCTGCCTGCCATGTATTGGTTCCTGCAATAATATTAATTGCATCTCCTAAAGCTTGTTTGAGCCTTGCTGCATCAAGCCCTGCTCTCTGTGCAGTGACCCATGTTTCAAAGAATCGCACTTCATTTCTGTGATTCTGTATACTTTCTTCTCCAAGTTCAATCGTTAAACGAAGCTTTTTCTCCTCTAAAGCCTGACGCACAGCACTAGGAGCGTCTTCTGAAATGCTTACGCTTAACATTCCATTTTTAAATTCTGTTGCCGTTCCCCCTCTTGCTGCAGCATGCATACTAAACAAAGCAGCGCCTGATATTACGTGCTTAAGAAAAAGTTCATAAGCAGTCTCGGAAGAGGCCAGCGGTACACGATCCCATTCATCAACTAATTTCAAGCGAGGCGCCAATTTCAAACCAGTCTTTTGTTCCACGCTAGTTATGATTGGCGCTGCTAATTCGCGAAGTCCCTGAGCTCCATACATAACAACGGTCGCTCTTGGCTGCATCGCAAGAAGATTTAAAGCTGCGGCAATTTTAGCATTGGTGTCGTCAAATTGATTTGTGTCGACAACCGTTACAACACAAGCCGCGCTTTGAGCTGAATTTGAAATTACTTCTTGCAATGCTTTAAGTTGAGCAGGTGAAATTTGTTTTGCTGCTTTAAGAGCCTCCGCACTTACTGGGCCTTCATTTACTGGAGTGTTTGTTGTTAAATCCTCCACGGTGTGAATATCTCCCGCAAGTGCTCGCTTCTGCAACTTAGGAAGATTTGCTTCTGAACCGGAAAGTGCTTCAAAAATTCCTGCTGTCTCAGTTGGAGAAAGGTTTGGTAGCGTAACGTTAGTCGGAATCACAAAATTACCCAGCAGCGCCTGATTTGTAAGTACAGTCACAGCGCTAGAAACAGCGGTTGTGGCAGCAGCATCTAACACCTCAGCACTGCGAGTTTCTTTTCGCAAGCTCTGCGTTACAGTAACAGAAGCAATGCTTTCATTGACCACGTCCACAGGTTGTTTGCTAACAGTGTCTCTAGGAAAAATGGTGGCCTTTGCTTCGAGTTTCTTTACTCCTTGGAACTTTGGAACATAAACCCCGTAGCCGACTCCGTCAATTTGAATTGATTCAATCTTATTTGTGTTAGTTTCTAGAAATTGCGGGTTACGCTTAAAAAAATCAGAAATTGCACGGGTAATCGCCGCGCTCTTATTAATTAACGCGGAGTCGCTGCCAATCACTAAGTTGCTCAATGTAAAATCTTGCTGGGCGGCGGCATTCCGCGCTTCAGCGCGGCTAAGAATTTCGCGCGCTTCTTTCAACGCAGAAATGATTGTTGGACGTCCTTCAGATACAGAGAATCGTCCTCTGTGTATCCTACCCAAAATGGAAATTGAGCGATCTACAGCATTAATCAATCCGTTCAACTTCGCTTCTGACTCAGGAGATCCACTTGCCTCTCTAGCTGCTTGATCTAACTCTTTCCGGCTGTTAAAAAAAGCTGTTTCGACGTCCAGTGACAAATCTAAATCTTTAGCGGTTATAGAAAACAGCCCTGTTGATCTATTCAAAACTTGATCCAAAATAATTCTGGAAGCTTGTGTATTCGATTCTTTAATTATTTCGGTTTTAAACGCTTGGAACCATTCTCTAACCATTCCGACCACTTCGATATCATCGCCGGACCGGATGGAGCCTAAGCTGCCCTTAGAAACCTTAACATCTTTTACTAAACGATTAGTAAAATCACGACCAGGCAACAACTGCCGAGCTGTTTCTGCCAGCATATCGAGAACATTCGCGATGCGTGATTTTAGATCTTCGCGATCAAGATTCTCAGTCTCAAGCCGCCTGATTTCTGAATCAATCTCAACCAGACTATGCCGCGTTTCAGCGCGCGACACAGTCACAGAAAGACTCTCAATAGTTGTTTGACCATTATTGATTGGTTCGCCAATAGCGGCCGCGTTAAAAAAGTACAACGCAATTATTCGATCTGCCGTCAAATTAGCTTGAACCCCAAATTTATTCTGTCCTATTGTTATTGCTTGAACAGTATTGTTCAAAGGTGTGACGCCTTCGAAATTAGACTGTGAATTAAGCTTTGCATTGATTCCTTCACTTTGAGCGCTCAGAAACTCTTGAACGCTTGACACAATCTGATCCATTGCAGCGCCTAATTTAATTGTAAGAGCTTCGGCCTTTAGCTTCGTCGCTTGGTCGGTCGATGCCGTTAAATTCACGCTAAACTCAAACTGCTCCGTAGAAACTGCGCTCCGCGTTTCAGCGCGAGTCACTTTAACGTCAACCGTTGCAATGCTCGCGCCAGAAGGTGTTACGCTCATGTCTGTAACGTGCGCCTGAAGCATTGAGCTTTGGCTGAACACCTCGATATTGGCAATGGTAAGCAGTTTGTCACCAACTTTTATTTCAAAAGTCGTTCCATGATTAATTGGGTTAATTAAATCGCTGCCATTTACACCATTCTTTAAACTTTGTTGTACTTGTGCTTGAAGCGTTGGACTTGATGCAAGCAACCCAACCACTGCTGCTTTAATTTTCTTTTGAATCGGTTTCAAATCATTACTTAAATATGGCAGACGTTCTTGCGCTGTAAAAGTAAGTGCTTGATTTGCTTCAAGGACAGTGGCCACGCTTCGCGCTTCACTACGTAATACCTCAGGATTAATGGTGACAGGCAAAGTTGCAAGAGGATTTTTAATCATCGCTTTACCCTCAAGAACTGGATTGGAAACGACCTGTGAAAAGAAGATTTTCGCTAAAAGCTCATTCTTTTGCCCAGGTGCTTTTTCTACAACCAAACCAAACTGTCGAGAAATGCCATCTTTAGAATCAAGA
>JAHFHD010000151.1 GCA_023247075.1 Candidatus Omnitrophota bacterium
ATGCTAATTATGTGCGCGGTCATATTCAATTGGGACTGCTTTACTACCGTCTGTGCCTTATTCACAAAGGAAACGAACAAATGGATTTGGCGTTGGCTGCACGACCATCCTTAGTGGAACGGAAAATGATTGAGCGTATAAAGGCTGAGCAGAAAGTTTTAGATCAAAAGCGCTATTACAAACCTGATTTTGAAGCCTTAAACCGAAACAGCCGATCTTTTTCTTGGGTCCAAAAAGCAGCCAAGTGGCTGTTCAGAAAAAGCACTTAGTTCTTTTGCTTGATTTTTGACTAAGGTTATTTAGCATTGATTGACGCTGGGACGCTTCATTGCTATGCCTCTCAAGCGTACAAAGCTTGAGTTTCTTTACTCAAACCGGTAATACTCAATAAGGTAGCTGCATGTGATTAAGATTAAGAAAAATCTTAATTTTTTACCTTATTGAGTATAGAATGCCGCAGTTATGGCAAGCGGAGTCGATTCCCAACTCTTACAATTTAAATCCGGAACAGTCGATCTCATCTCAGAGAGCGAACTTCTTCTCAAACTCAAATCCAAATCTAAACTACGCATCAAATATGGAGCTGACCCATCGGCTCCAGATCTTCATCTGGGCCACACCGTCCCATTAAGAAAACTAAAGCTATTGCAGGATTTGGGTCATCAAGTGGTGTTTATCATCGGAGATTTTACAGCCCGCGTCGGCGACCCAAGCTTACAATTTGAAACACGCAAAAGACTTTCTTCTGAAGAAGTCAAACAAAATGCCCAAACTTATGAGGAACAGGTTTTTAGGATTCTGAGCCGCAGACAAACAGAAGTCCGTTACAATTCCGAATGGTTTGACCGGTTTAAGCCAGATGATTTTTTGAATCTGGCTTCCAAGTACACAGTGGCGCGGCTTCTAGAGCGGGATGATTTTGAAAAACGATTTAAGGAAAAACGTCCCATCACTGTCCTCGAATTTCTTTACCCGCTTTTACAAGGCTATGATTCAGTTGAGGTGAAGTCCGACGTAGAGCTTGGCGGGACAGACCAAAAATTTAATTTACTGGTTGGCCGCGAGCTTCAAAGAGATTGGGGACATGAGCCGCAAGTAGTGATGACGCTTCCAATTATTTCAGGAATGGATGGGAAAAATAAAATGTCCAAGTCACTTGGAAATCACATTGCGCTCCAGGATTCACCAAAAGACATGTTTGGAAAAGTGATGTCGCTTCCAGATTCACTCATGAATGATTATTTTCAATATGTCAGCGGAATGCCCAAAGAAACCTATGAGCCATTACTGAAAAAACTGTTTGAGACAAATCCGAGGGAACTTAAGGCACAGCTTGCTGAAAATATTGTGGCACTTTACTGTGGCGAGCAAACTGCAAAGAGCGCACGCGATGAATTTGACCGCGTGTTTCGCGACAAAGAATTGCCGGATCAAATCGAAACCATCTCTCTTTCCCAAAAAACATTAGATTTGACGTCACTACTCAAAGAATCTGGGCTTACTTCAAGCAAAAGTGAAGCAAGAAGACTAATCGAGCAGGGCGGAGTAAGGATTGATCAAACCAAGGTGATTGATCCAAACTTCATGGTTGAACTCTCAGAAAAGCCAATACTGGTTCAATGCGGCAAGAGGAAATATTTACGAGTGAAGGGTTGATGTGATTTCGGTAGAGCGGGTAAGTAAAAGTTTTGGTGTGGTTCATGCGCTTAATGACGTGACGTTTCAAATTGAGCGGGGTGCAATCGTTGGACTTTTGGGTCCGAACGGAGCTGGAAAAACAACGATGATGCGTCTTCTAACCAGTTTTCTTGCGCCATCATCCGGACAAATTTTGATTAATGGAATTAGCCGTGAAGCCGCACCGCGCCGCCAGAGAGGACGCGTTGGTTATCTTCCGGAGCATAATCCGCTTTATGGGGAAATGACGGTTCGGAGTTTTCTTTCGTTTGTCGCTTCATTAAAAGGAATTCCCATCACAAAGAAAAAGCGTTCCATTGAGCAAGTTGCAGATCAATGTGACATTGGTTCTGTGATGAAGAGAATGATTGGAAAACTTTCCAAAGGGTATCAGCAGCGAATCGGTCTTGCTCAAGCACTGCTTGGCAATCCTGAGATTCTTATTTTGGATGAACCAACGGCAGGGCTTGACCCGGGGCAAATTATTGAAATCCGCCGCTTGATTCGCAGTCTCGCAAAAACCCACACCATTCTTCTCTCGAGCCATATTTTGCCTGAGGTGAGAATGACTTGTGAGCGCGTTCTGATTTTAAATCGGGGAAAACTGGTTGCCGAAGGGACTTGCGAAGACTTGGAGCATCGTTTGAAAAAAACCAATGAATTTGTAATAACTTTGTCAGGAGATTGGAGTTTGGGTGAGCAATTTTTACGGTTTGTTCCAGGAGTTTTGGATTTGAAACTTCAAGTTGAAGAAGGCAAGGTGCGCCACTATTTGGTGACTGCAGAAAGGGAATCTGAAATTAGAAATCGTGTGGCCAAAACTATTTTAAATGCTGGATTTGAACTGCTTGCGCTGAAACCTTCAGAATGGAATTTGGAAGACATTTTCCTCAAAATCATTACGAGCGAAGGTGAAGAAATTGAAAAGGAACTTTCATGTTTCGCGCATTAGCCATTGCTTGGCGTGATGTTTTTTCAAACCTCAATTCATTTTCATTTTATTTGCTCCTCGCTTTCTTCTTTGGAGTTTCCGGTTATTTTTATTGGTCTTGCATGAGCTATTTCTCGCTCATGTCCTTTCAGGCAGCAACGAATCCCACAGCACAAGTCCAGGGTCTCAACTTAATTGACGGGGTGCTCAGTCCTTTTCTTTCTAATCTCTCCGTTCTGCTGCTTCTCATGATTCCTATTTTGACGATGCGTTCTTTTTCGGAGGAAAAAAGAGCAGGAACACTTGAGCTTTTATTCAGCTACCCAGTTTCTGATTTCGAAATCGTCATGGGGAAATTTGTTGGTTTATTTATGCTCGCCATGTTTTTAATTGTTCCTACCGCCATTTACTTTTTACTTGGGAAAGTGGTGGGCGCTCATTTTGAATCGTGGACTTTGGTGTCCGGCTATGTTGGGCTGCTGCTCATCACGTCAAGTTTTATCGCGCTTGGCATGTTTGTTTCCTCGCTTACAGAGCATCAGGCAGTCAGTGCGGGGATTGGATTTTCTTTGCTGCTTTTGTTTTGGGTGGTGGGGTGGGTTGCCGATTGGTCAAGCCCCGCACTTGGACGCGTATTTAGAGAATTGTCACTCACTGAACACTTTTATGACTTGACCCGCGGGGTTTTGGACACCCGGGACATTGGATTTTTTATTTTATTCACTGGTTTTTTTCTATTTGCTACTTTGTGTTCTATTGAAGTGAGAACCTGGAAGAAATAGGCAAAATGAAATTTAGAAATTTTATTTCCTCCGTCCATTTTTTAATGGTGCTTGTGATTGCCCTTTTGATCGTAGTCTTTTCCTATTTGATTGCGCGTTCCTGCCACTACCGGCTTGATTTAAGTACGAACAAAATTTACAGCCTTGCTCCTCAGACACTCAAACTGCTTGAGTCGATGAAGAATCAATCTATTCATGTGATGGCATTTTTTAGGGAAGATGATTCAAGTCGGCGGGTTGTTGAGGATTTACTCAAAGAGTATGGCTTTCACCACCACAAGTTCAAAGTTGAATTTGTAGACCCTGACCGGTCACCGCAAAAAGTAAAACAATATCAAGTTGATGCTTATGAAACGCTTGTGATTGAAGTAAACGGAAAAATTGAACAGACGAGACAAATTACAGAAGAAGCCATCACCAATTCTTTGGCCAAAATTAATCGCAATGAAGCGAAAACCATTTATTTTGTCACTGGTCACGGAGGTCCTTCTATTAATGACACCAAAACGCCCTTGGGGTATGGCGTGCTCACCCAGAAACTCACCGAAGCAAATTACTCAGTTAAGGAGGTGGGTATTCTCAGAGATCCACCAAAATTAAGTGAGCTTGATGTGCTTGTGTTTGGCGGACCTAAAGTGGATTTGCTTCCTGAGGAAATTGATTTCATCACCTCTTATTTAAAAGAAGGTGGTCACGTCTTAATTTTAATGGATCCTGTGGATTCGGGGGAAGGGCAAAACTTAAGACATTACCTTTTAGGGCTCGGGGTTAATCTCGGTGAAAATGTAATTGTTGACAAGCTCAGTAAATTATTTGGTGCTGATTATTTGATTCCGGTTGTGTCTGATTACCGCACGCATCCCATTACCAACGGATTTCGACTCACCACTTTTTTTCCGATTGCACGCACTGTCTCAAAATTTGAGGATGCGTCGAGCGATTCAGATGTGGTGGAAATTGCCTGGACTGGTGCAGGGAGCTGGGCGGAGAGGAATCTCACTAATTTAAAAGAGGGCTTAGCAGAATTTAATGACAAAGAAGACAAAATGGGTCCTTTGCCGCTTGCCGTAGCCGTTTCGAAACCAAAAGAAAAATGGAAACTGGTTGTAATTGGCGACAGTGACTTTCTAGCAAACCGGTACCTTGGCCTTTCTGGAAATCGTGATTTCCTGCTGAATACATGCGCATGGCTTGCAGGAGGGGATTATTTGGTTGGTGTTCGTTCTTCTGAGCGCCAAACAGCACCCCTTTTCCTTCGTGAGGTGGACCAGCAATTTATTTTTTATGTGCCTGTTCTGGGATTGCCAATTAGTTTTCTCATGATGGGTTCCTTTATTTTTACTTGGCGGCGAAGGTATTATTAAAAATTGTCATTAAATACATGAATTGGAAAAGAACAGTTTCACTTGGCCTAGTACTTATGAGCCTGGC
>JAHFHD010000067.1 GCA_023247075.1 Candidatus Omnitrophota bacterium
ATAATTTTTGGAATTTTTGTAAATTGAATATTCCCCTTTAAGAAAGCATCGACGGCTACTTCATTCGCAGCATTCACAACGGCAGGAAGTGTCCCGCCGACACGAGCCGCTTCATAGCCTATTTCAAGGCATGGAAAACGTTTTCGGTCTGGCGAATAAAAATGAAATTTTTGAACAGCTGTCAGATTAAGCGTCGGCAGTGAATTGTAAAACCGTTCGGGGTAGCTCAGTGCATACTGAATTGGAAGGCGCATGTCCGTAATGCCTAATTGTGCAATCTGCGAACCATCAATAAATTCCACAAGCCCATGAATCACCGATTCCGGATGAATGAGCACTTCAATTTTGTCTTCTGAAATCTCAAAAAGATTTTTGGCTTCAATCACTTCAAGCCCTTTGTTCATGAGTGTCGCTGAATCAATTGTAATTTTAGGCCCCATGCGCCAACGTGGATGACGAAGTGCCTCGGCTCGTGTTACATTTTTTAAATCTATTTGTTTTTGAAAAAAAGGGCCGCCTGAAGAAGTGAGAACAAGTTTTTTAATGGTATTCTTTTTCCGGCCTTCAAGGCATTGCCAGAGGCCCGAATGTTCACTGTCGATTGGAATGACAGATGCCCCACTGCGTTTCGCTTCGCTCTTTAAAAGTGACCCCGCCATAACAAGCGGTTCTTTATTTGCCACCGCAACTGTTTTGCCCTTTTGAATTGCAGCAAAAATTGGTTTCAGCCCAACCGCTCCCACAGTTGCAAAAATTACCTGCTCTGCTCTTGGAAAAATACTTGCTTCAATTAATCCAGCTTCGCCGGTTACGAGCCGGATTCTTTTTCCCTTCAATTTTCGTTCGAGCCAACTTGCTTTCTGGTCATCATACAAACACACAAGTTCGGGTTTAAAATATTTTGCTTGTTCCCAAAGCAATTCTGCGCTGCTTTTTGCAGCAAGCGCCACTACCTTCAATTTCTCACAATGCGCCTTAACGACGCGAAGTGTATTAACACCAATCGAACCTGTTGAACCAATAATTGAAATTTTTTTCATTTTGATTTAAATGGCCGTTGAAACAATCAAATAATAGTACACAATCGGAATTGGAAACAACAGACTGTCAATGATGTCAAGCACTCCACCAAGACCTGGAATGGAGCCTGAATCCTTAACTCCTGCATCTCGTTTGAGGAGACTTTCTGAGAGATCGCCAAGCTGAGAAACCACGCCGATTACAATTCCAAGCATAATTAAATGCCAAAAAGGAACCTGTGGCAAATAAATTACCGAAAGAAGAGAAAGTAAAAAGGTAGCAACAAAACCACCAATTGCGCCTTCAATCGATTTATTTGGGCTAATGTGCCGCACAAGTTTGTTTGCCCCATATTTCTTTCCCACAAAATATGCTGCTGCATCGCCGCCTTTTGTGAGAAGGACAGTATAAAAAACCCACACAGCCCCATTCGGAAGTGCGTGAATTTTTGCCAGAAATGAAAAGAACCATGCAACGTAAATGAGCCCAAATAACGTAATTGCCGTACTTACAATTGCGTGTTCTTTCAAGCTTTTGTGAAAATTAAAAATGAAGATACACAGAACTGAAGTGGTAATGACAATTGCGTCTCCCGGAAAATAATAGGGAATGGGCAGCAACATTCCAAACAAAAGTCCCAAATATCGATTGACAAAAAAACCCTTCTTTTCAGCTAAATTAAAATATTCCCACAAACCTGTCAAAACAAAAGCTTCGACCACCAGCAGAAAAAACCAGGCGGGTGAAAGAAAAATAGTGTAAGCGCAAATCCCTACAAGCGCGAATGACCAGATGAGGCGCTTTGCCAATTGGGTTCCTTTAGCAATCATGGTCTAAGAAGCTCTGGATTGTAAAGCTGCATCAAAATTGTCACAACCTGTTTCGGTTCGTCCAAACCGGCGCTCACGTTTCTCAAATTCACGAATTGCCAACAAAAAATCCTCCCTAGTAAAATCAGGCCAATATTTCTCGCTCATCAAAAGTTCCGTGTACGAAATTTGCCACAGAAGGAAGTTGCTCACGCGGAACTCTCCGCTTGTCCGTATGAGCAAGTCTGGGTCTGGCAAATAAGCTGTGTCAAGTGCTTGTGCAAATTCTGTCTCTGTGATTTTCTCACTGGTTAACTCACCAGCTAAAACTTTTCGTGCTAAGTGTTTGGCTGCTTCGACAATCTCATGCCGCCCAGAATAACTAAGTGCCAATGTCAAATTGAATTTTGTGTGACCCTTTGTCTCATTTATATTTCGCGTAATTTTTTCCTGCACCCTTTTTGGCAAATCCTCAATACATCCAATTACACCAAAACGCATTTCATGCTTCTTTAATTTTTCCAGTTGCGAGTCGAGGTATTCTGCGAGTAAATTCATCAAAAAATCCACTTCAGCCTTAGGGCGTGCCCAATTTTCTTTTGAGAAAGCATAAAGTGTGAGGTAGGGAATTCCTAATTCACTGGCGGTAGTCACAACGGTTTCAATTGCTTGAACCCCTCTCCTGTGCCCTTCGATTCTCGGAAGATGGCGTTCCTTGGCCCAACGTCCGTTTCCATCCATAATAATTGCAACATGCCTGGGAAGTTTTTTAAAGTTTTCCATTAACCACAATGGTTTGAGAGCGGTCTGAGCCTACCGAAATAATCCAAATAGGCACTCCAATTAATTGTTCCAGCCTAAGTAAATAGTTACGGGCATTTTTAGGAAGGTCGCCTACCTTGCGAGCGGCAGTCGTTGGCGTCTGCCATCCAGGCATTGTTTCGTAGATTGGTACCGCTTTCTCTAAAATTTCGAGGTCCGCTGGAAAATGGTAAATTTTTTTCTTCTGACATTGGTAAGCCACACCAATTTTAATTTCTGGAAGGGTGTCCAACACGTCAAGCTTCATAACCGCAACTTTTGTTAACCCATTCACGCAAACCGCGTGACGCACCACCACCGCATCAAACCAGCCGCACCTTCGAGGCCGCCCGGTTGTTGCTCCGAATTCTTCGCCGAGTGTTTGAATCTTCTTTAAAAGCGCTTTGGGAAATACGGTTGGAAATGGTCCCTCACCCACACGTGTTGTGTACGCTTTAACAACACCAATCACCCCATCAATTTTCGATGGATTGACTCCTGAGCCAGAAATCGCCCCGCCAGCCGTTGCGCTGGAAGAAGTCACATAAGGGTAAGTTCCATGGTCCAAATCAAGAAGCGTTCCCTGTGCTCCTTCAAATAAAATGCGCTTCTTTTTTCGGCCAGCTTCTTCAAGAAGCAAATGTGTGTCGCACACAAATGGTTTAATTTTACTTCTTAAAAATGCGTAACTCTTGTGCAATGCTTCAAAAGAATATGGTTTGTAATGGTAAATTTTTTTGAGCAGCTCATTTTTTTCTTCAAGTGCTTCGGCCAACCTTCTCTGAAAAACTCGCGGATTCAAAAGGTCACAAATTCGAATGCCAAGCCGGCTCGCTTTGTCCGCATAACAAGGGCCGATTCCTCGTTTCGTAGTTCCAATTTTTCCAGCACCTTTTCGCTCCTCACGCAATTGGTCAAGCAGACGGTGGTATGGAAAAATAATATGAGCGCGGTCGCTCACGAATAATCGGCCGCGTACTGAAACCCCCCGACTTTCAAGCATTTTAACCTCGTCAAAAAAAGCATCTAAATCGAGCACCACGCCATTGCCAATAATGCAGCGGCTCTTGGGATTTAAAATTCCGGAAGGAATGTGATGGAGAACAAACTTGTTGCTCGCAATTCGAACGGTATGACCAGCGTTATTTCCACCTTGGTAGCGGACAATGTAGTCACTTTTTTGCGCAAGAACATCAATGACCTTGCCTTTTCCTTCATCGCCCCACTGCGCACCAATGAGAATTGTATGAGACATTAAACATCCGTTTGTTCGTTCAGAAGTTTTAGAAGCGAATCACTTTTGCATCAATAATTGGTTTAAATGATTTAAGCTCTTTAATTGTTGCTTCTGAAATAGAGTTGTCTACATTCAAAACAGTCATCGCAAAAGTTTTCCGTTTCCGCTTGACGCGTCCGAGTGTCATTTCCGCAATGTTCACTTTGTGCTTTCCTAAAATGGTTCCAACGCCCCCAACCACTCCAGGCTGGTCTTCATTAGAAATAACTAGTGCCTCACCGCGCGGAATCATCTCAAGGAAAAACTCATTGACTCGAACAATTCTTGGCTCCTTATTTCCGAATAAGGTACCCATAATTAAATTTTTGTGACGGCCTGTTCTCACTTCAACCGAAATAAAGGTTGCAAAGTCCTCCGTTTGCGTCGTCTTGTTTTCATTGACCGTAATTCCGCGTTCCTTTGCCATAGACAGAGCATTCACAAAATTCACGGTTTCGCCGCACACTGGCGCAAGCAAGCCCTTGACAATGGCAATGCTAAGCGGGGCAACTCCAATTTGAGTGAGTTCACCCCCATACCGAATGGCAACCGCTTCAACCCCTCCACCAAAAAGCTGCGTGTGCATGAGCCCAATTCGTTCTGCTAAAATGAGCCATGGCTTTAAGTACCGCATCGTCTCAAAGTCTAAAGACGGCATGTTGACGGCATTTTGAATTCCCCGCTCAAGCAGAGCATCTGCGACTTGCTTAGCGACTTCAAGCGCGACATGTTCCTGAGCCTCCTGAGTTGCTGCTCCAAGATGCGGAGTTGCAACTACCTGCTCAAGTTGTAGAAGTGGATTTTTGGTTGGTGGTTCAGATTCAAATACATCTAAAGCTGCGCCCTTTACTTTTCCTGACCGAAGGGCCTCTATGAGTGCGTTTTCTTCAATCAAGGTACCGCGCGCGCAATTAATAATAAATACCCCATTTTTCATGAGCGCAAGAGTTTTCCGATTAATCATTCGATTGGTTGTGTCCGTACCAGGAACATGCAGCGTAATAAAGTCTGAGCGCTGGTACAACTCGTTTAAGCTCACAAACTCCACCCCAACTTGCTGAACACTTTCTTTTGAAATAAATGGGTCATACGCCAAAACGCGCATTCCAAAAGCAAGCGCCCGCTTTGAAACTTCGCGCCCAATTCGACCCAAACCAACAACCCCCAAAATCTTTCCATGAAGCTCTGTGCCAACATACCGCGACCGCTCCCACTTGCCCTTTTTAAGGTTTGAATGTGCCTGTGGAATGTTGCGGGCAAGCGAAAGTAGAAGTGAAAAAGTATGTTCTGCTGTTGAAATGGTATTGCCTTGCGGCGTGTTCATCACAATCACGCCCTTTTTTGTTGCAGCTGCCAAATCGACATTGTCAACCCCAACCCCAGCGCGGCCAATGACTTTCAGGCGATTCCCCTGGTCAATAATCTCTTTGGTGAGCCTTGTACCGGAACGAATAATCACTGCATCATATTTTCCAATAATGGCTTTTAGCTCTTTGGGCGACAATTTGGTTTTAACCTCAACTGAAAGTTTCGGCTCTTTCTGAAGTACTCGCAGACCTCCCACACCAATCGGCTCTGTCACAAGCACTTTTAATTTTGATTTCATTTACACACCTTGAGCCGTTTTACTGATTTGCTGCCCGCTTGAAATTCCTTCAGTGTTTTTTCCAAAATACGAAGACCAACTCCTAAATCTTTTTCACTCACAAGTCCGAAGTGGGCAATGCGCATTACTTTTCCACTCATGCTTCCCTGACCGCCGGCAATAGTCACTCCTCTTTGGTCGCGCATCACAGAAATTAACTCTTCACCGTTAATTTCACCCGGAACCTTAAGTGCAGTCAAGGTATTCGCCAAATGATTTGTAAACAGCTCAAGCCCCAAATCATGAACACGCCTCCTCACAAATTTTGCAAGGCGCTCAGTTCGGCTCCAAACTCCTTCCATTCCTTCTGCTAGTATTTTGTCTAAAACAACTCTTAAGGCGAGCACAATGGTGATGGCGGGCGTAAACGGCGTGTCTTGCTTTTGAAGTGCTGAATCATATCTCAGCAAATCAACATAGTAACGCGGACATTTTGCTTCCTTAATTCGCTTTCGCGCTTTTTCATTCGCAGCGAGAAAAGCAAGGCCTGGCGGAAGCATCAAACCTTTTTGAGAACCGCTTACGACAACATCCACGCCCCAAGCATCCATCTCCAAGCGGTCACTTGCTAGACCACTGATTGCATCGACTACAAAAATAGCATCTGTTCCTTTCGTTTGAGCTGCAATTCCTTGGATGTCGAACAAAGCGCCTGTTGACGTCTCACACAAAGTTCCGAATACCGCTTTCACATCTTTGTTTTTCTTAAGCGTGCTTCGAACCACTTCTTTTGAAATCACGTCCCCATATTCGGCTTTGAGGGAAATTACTTTGAGCAAATGACTCTCGGCAATTTCGCGCCATCTTTCCCCAAACTTTCCAGCTTCAATCACTAAAACTCTGTCGCCGGGCGAACAAAAATTAACGACCCCCGCTTCCATCCCCACTGTTCCTGACCCTGTAAACGTGAATACACTTTCACGAGTCCTAAACACTTTCTTCAAATCCTCACTCACTGCTGAAAAAATCTTTCGGTATTGAGGCGTCCGGTGGTGAAAGATGGGCTCACTCATCACCGCAAGCGCTTCGCTGGGGACAGGCGTGGGACCTGGCGTTAACAGGAGATTTATTTTTTTCATTTATGCTTCAATAATTATTTTTTATCTTCGGGGATGTCAGACCTAGATTCAATCACTTGATCCACAACGCCATATTCTTTCGCTTCTTGCGCTGACATGAAGTAATCGCGGTCGGTGTCTTTTTCAACCTGCTCCAAAGATTTCCCGGTGTGCTTTGCAAGAATCCGGTTCAGTTGATCTTTCATCTTCAGAATTTCGCGCGCCTGAATACTGATGTCAGAAGCACTGCCTTGA
Organism: Candidatus Omnitrophota bacterium; assembly: GCA_023247075.1. Lineage (GTDB taxonomy): Bacteria > Omnitrophota > Omnitrophia > Omnitrophales > Danuiimicrobiaceae > JAHFHD01. Next base: position 6,865 of record JAHFHD010000067.1, read on the forward strand.
GCGCCTCCCCAAGGCTGATGAATCATGACACGCGCATACGGCAGCGAATATCTTTTCCCTTTTTTTCCGGCTGTCAAGAGGAGCGCCCCCATGCTGGCTGCCTGACCCAGGCAATAGGTCGAAACATCACATTTAACAAACTGCATCGTGTCATAAATGGCGAGGCCTGCCGTCACACTTCCACCGGGCGAATTAATGTACACGTTGATGTCTTTCTCAGGGTCTTCCATCTGTAAAAATAAAACCTGAGCAATAATGAGATTTGCAATCGTGTCATCAATCGGGGTTCCAATAAAAACAATTCTGTCCTTCAGAAGCCGTGAATAAATATCGTATGCCCGTTCGCCGCGCCCAGTTTGTTCGATTACCATCGGAACCAAATACCCGCTCATTGAACCCTCCTCTTCATTAATGTACTATGCTTTCGGTGCTTTAATATTTGCTTTTTCCCTGACCCATCGAATTACTTTTTGATGATCCAGCTGTGCATGCAACGATCTTTTACGATGCTCGTCCTGCTCATAGTAAGACTTGATTTCATCCATACTCCTGCGAAACCGTTCTGAAATCTTCCGGTACTGTTCTTCAAAATCATGCTCAAGCACTTCAAGATTCTCTCGTTTGCCAATCTCATCCACAATAAATGAAATCCGCACTTCCCGCTCTGCTTGACTGTGGAGCGTCTTTTTTAATTTTTCGCCTTCTTCCTTCGCCGCTTCCTCACTCATGCCGTAGCGCTTAAACATCTCAATTCGATCTTCTAACAAATGCTTGAGCCTGTCTTCGACAATTCCCTGCGGAACATCAAATTTAGAACGCTTAATTAACTCGTCATAAATCGCCTCATCAAGCCGAGAATCATTTTCTTCATGTTTGTTTTTTTCAAGTTCTTTTCGAATGGATGTTCGCAGCTCCTCAAGCGTCTGGTATTCCCCAACTTCACGGGCAAACTCGTCATTAAGTTCAGGTAACTTTTTTTCTTTAATTTCTTTGACCTGAACCAGAAATTTACCAGGCTGATCCGCCCATTCCTTTTGTGGGTAGTCTTTTGGAAACGTAACGGAGACGGTTCTTGATTCACCCGCTTGCGCACCAGTTAATTGTTCGGTGAAATATTTTAAAAAACCTTCCCGACGCAATTCAATCCATTCCCCCACTTTTTTTTCAGGAGACTTCCCATTTACCTCAAGTGAATAATCACAAATAATGAAATCACCTTCCTGCACCGGGCGATTTTCAATGACCACAAATTTACCCCTTGCATCTTGAAGCTTTTGAATCGCTTCCCTTAACTCGTCATCATTCACTTTCAACGGCTCATGCTTAATTTCAAGTCCGGCATAGCGGTCAATTTTGACTTTTGGCCGTACCTCGACAAGCGCGTCAAACTTAAGCCGGGTTTCTGCAAAGTCAACATTTTCAACTTTGGGATTTCCAATGAGCGAAATTTCCTCTGTTTCAACCGCATTCTGAAGGCTCTTAAAAACAAGTTCTTTTAAAACTTCACTTTTCGCTGCGTCTTTGTAATGAAGTGCTACCACATTGCGCGGAGCATGGCCAGGCCTAAATCCAGGAATTTTAGCTCGCTTTGAAATCGCTTCATAAAACTGGTTGAATTCGTCCGTGACAACTTCTTCAGGCACATCAATGGAGAGTTTTTTTTCACAGGCACTTATATTTTTTACATGAATCTTTAATTTCATATTAAATATTTCCTTTTCAATCAAATTTGGAGCGGGAGACGGGATTTGTCCCTATTGTGTTCTTTTAGACGTCGTTCAAATCGCCTGTCGCACCCACATAAAGCTTATTATCTTTTAAACTTTTTAGAATATACACGTAATGCATAACAACCATTGGAGCGGGAGACGGGATTTGAACCCGCAACATCAACCTTGGCAAGGTTGCGCTCTACCGTTGAGCTACTCCCGCAAAAATCAATTAACCGTTGTCCGCCTTCGGTTTTACCGAAGGACGGATCCGCCCTGCTGCTGAAACAAGCAGCAGGCGGAAGCTACTCCCGCTTAAAGCAACAAACTCACTCAAGTAACGGCATAATCAAAATTTATGAATTCAACTGGGGATTATCTCATTTCTTCCAGCGATCATCAAGAAAGTTCTCTTTAAAGAGGTGAATCTGCGCCGAGTAGGATTTGAACCTACGACCTACTGATTAAGAGTCAGCTGCTCTACCAACTGAGCTATCGGCGCATGTGATGAGGGAAGGTTGAAAAAGCACTGGTGTGTACATACTTATGACATAAATCATTCATTTTTTCAAGTGGTGGTTTCTAGAATTTAACTTTGATGGATGGAATTTGCTCGAAGAAACTCAGTGGCCGCAAAATATTCCGCACGGCCAGATGAAAAATTCTGATTATGAATATCAAGATGAACAAATGATTTTTTGAGTTCATCAAGACGACGCTCAGTGAGCGGATGAGATTCAAGATAATCGCAAAGATAAGGCTGAAACTCAGAATTAGGCATCTGCATCCTTCGGAGCGGGTCAATGAGTCCCTGCGGATCAAAACCTGATTTCACCAAATAGCCAAGCGCCCTTCGGTCTGCTTCAATCAACTGATTTTCTTCTGACTTTTTTCGATTCGTAATGACTGAAACGCCGGCCATGCCAAGCGCGCTCAAGGCGCCGATGGGACCAAACATAGGCCCTACAAAAGTCGTCACTTTGGTCAAGTTTGTGAGCGCCTTACGGGTCATTGAGAACTCTGGGTCATGGTATTGAAGCGCAGCAATTTCATGCGCCAAAATACCAGCAAGTTCAATCTCACTTGTGAGAAATCTAAAAAAACCAGTAGTGATGTAAATAAACCCACCAGGTGCGTGCATGGCGTAGACGCGCTCATCCTCCAAAATAATGAATTGGTACGACAAATCTTTTCGCGACGTTTCATGAATAAGCCGCTCACCAATCTGACTTACATATTGATTGACTTGCGGGTCCTGAACCCTGTGAAACATTCCAAGAATCTCCCGATGAATGTCAGAACCAATTCGAGCTTCTTGAGACATACCGCGAGGAGATGCCATGTACACATGTTGTCCATGTCTGGCGCAACCGGAAACTAAAGTTAAAATCAAAGCAATTGAAAGAAACCGCAATGCCATGTTAAAACTCACTCAAGTAGAATTGAATTAACTGATTCACAAAGCCTCATGCGCAACTTTTAGCATCTGTCCACCAAAGTGGAATTTCTTTGGCGCGGTAACCGCTTCGATGTGCTCGAATTAATAGTTTGGGGATTACAAAATACTCATGATTTACTATTGAAGCACAGTTAAGCTCTGTCATTAATTTCAAAAATATATTTTTTCTGACCGTCATTAACCCGCTCCCGTAATCGCAAATCGCGCCACCAAAACGCAATCTCATAAAAAGATTCCCAAACAGGATGAGGATTCGTTTGAGTAAAGAACATCTCACCTTTGCCCCATAAACACATCGGCTGCCAACAACTAAATCTGCACCACCGACACATCGGAGCAAATCACGGTGTCAAACGCCTTGTCAGAAAATGACAACCGAGGCAATCCCTCATCAATATTGACAGCTCCTCGAATTTCATGACTGCCGCAGCCAATGTTAATGCATGACCCTTCTATCATCGATTCAAGCAACTCGCGCTTAAATTGGAAATAAAAGTTCAGATTTCCATGTAGCCATTCTTCATTTAACTTATCCATGAGATCCACTTTCCATATGGTCGTGTTTCTCAAATACAACCCACCCATTTGGCAATTGGAAACGGGTTGATTTTGAATAATTTTTTAAGAAATGAAAAATGGCATCATCTGGTTCTGGATTTTTCATCATCACGTACTTCATTTTTGGCGGCAGATATTTTTGAACGTGTTCGTCACTGACCGTCTGAAAAGCATAATATCTGTCTCTAATGCCATAGGAATGGTGATAATAGGCACCATCCTCTGCAAATAAACTTGAAAGCGGGTGATGTGGAAAATAGATTTCACCAGGATGCGCTTTTGCAATTTGATAGGCGATTTCATGATCATTTTTCATCACGAGTGGAATCATTTCACTGAGCTTGTGAAGTAAAATAACCATAAAAAAACAAATGGCCAAGGTCGCGCTTAGAAACATCACTTTTGCTGCGTCAGCGCTAAGTGCATCCTTTGAAACAGTCTTGATATTCAGCAAACCCAAAAATGCCAGTGGAACTGACAAAGTTAAAAAGTAAAGCACCGTACTAAACGTATTTAAATCGCCTCCCCATTTAACACGACCTAAAAGAGCTGTCGGAACCATCGAAATAGAAATTAACAAAAATATCCCTCGGGGGGAGCAAATAACTCTTCGTAGTATGGATGTCCCATTCTGACGAAATTCTAAAAATTTGAATCCAAATGCAGCACTTAGCAAAAGGAGCGATGGAAGCGAGAAAATAAGAAGCTCTCGCAAAGCACTGGTGATTTGTTTTAATTTGCCAATAGACGCTCCAGGAAGAAAATCAGTCCACCATCCAATCTGTGACGGAAGAACGAACATCGTGAAAATAAGATTTTTTGCGCCAAACGCAACCAAAAAAAATGTGGAAGTAATCACGCCGCTCCAGAAAAGATATTTCACATACCTGAGCGCTTTTCCTTTGCCGCTAGCCATCCATAGAAAAAGGGGCAATACAAAAACAATCGACACAACTGTTTGTTTGCACCAAACTGCCAGTAAAGCGAGAGCGCTGGAAAAAATATAAGCACTTTTCTCTTGCGAATCTTCCTTTTCTAATTGCATGACTACGATTAACGAAGCCAGCACGCACAAACCCAACGCGGGCGCATCGGGCCTTGAAACAAATGATGTTTGAGTCAAGCTTTCATGCAAACAAGTGAGCAGAAAAAAACAGACAGACGCCGCAAATGCATAAACCACCCGATGATGAAGATGGCGAGAAAAATACAGGAACGTAAAAAATGGCGGCACAAAATAAAAAAACATCGTAGTTAATACACCTAAGATAACAGCTAAGGTTGGTGTTTGAGCGAATGCAACAGCAGGAATATAAGAAATTACCGCTATTGGTCCGTAGATATAAGGCTGCAGCGGCCCGCTGTTCAAACCTGGGTAAACAGAATGGCCAGACAAAAGCGCGCGGCTTGGTGCCAAAAAAGCTCCATTCCACAACTGGAAAGGACTAGTCAAAAGTTCGTAAGTGAGATAAAGCCCAATCGAAAAAGTGGCGAGCGGCAAGAACAATAAAATTAATCTACTCAAAAAATCATATTCCCTCAGGATGTTCCACAGAGACATCAAAACAACAAGGTAAGGAAAGAGTAAAAAGAGACATGCAAAAAGTTGGCTAGAATCAATTATTGTTCCAGGAAATCTGTTTCTAAATAAAGTGAGAAAAACCCAGAAGGACAGGAACGCCAGAAAAAGGAGTGAGAAAAAAAATATCTTACTTCGCAGCTTGATTATTTCTTCCTTCATTTATTCACATCTCAAATCTGTAACCGCCTCATATCAATATACTTGGCTGAGCATTTGCACTTTTTACCGACCACATAGCTTACACTTTTCTGTTTCATGATTACAGTCATACAGTGTTTATGGGTGCATCCCACTTCATCCAGTATGTCATTCTGAGGCGAAGCCGAAGAATCTAGCGAACTTAGATCCTTCGCTTCGCTCAGGATGACATGAAAAACAACCGCATCAAGTGATATGCACCCATTGTTTATTTAGCTCTTTGAAGTGATTTTTGACTTTTTGTCATTCTGAAGGAGCCCCGCAAATTTATTCTGCGGGGCGAACTGAAGAATCTAACAATCACTAGATCCTTCGCGGAGTTTACCCTGAGCGCTAGATCCTTCACTCGCGCTTTTGCGCACTCGCAAGACGTGTCGTTCAGGATGACAACCAATGGAAACTTCAGAGAGCTAAACGTTACGCCATACATTGTCATTCGGTTTTAAATTTCACGGGCTGCGTCCTTTTATTCATTA
>JAHFHD010000068.1 GCA_023247075.1 Candidatus Omnitrophota bacterium
AAAATTTCGATTTGTCATGCTTCGGATGTCGTTGAAATGGGTGATTCGCCCGTTCAAGCCATTAAAAAGAAAAGGGATTCTTCACTTTCTGTGGCCATTGACTTGCTTAAGAAAAAATCGTGCGATGCAGTGGTAACAGCAGGCAACACAGGTGCAGCTGTCGCTTCCTCCACACTCACTTTTGGTTTGCTTTCTGGAATCAAACGACCGGGAATCGCCGTTATGATTCCAACTTTGCGCGGCATTAGTGTTGCAATTGACGTAGGCGCAAACATCGACCCCACAGCTGACCATTTGTTCCAATATGCAGTGATGGCTGAAACTTATGCGCGTTATATTCTTAAGAAAAAAATGCCGTCAGTAGGCCTTTTGAACATCGGGGAAGAAGAATCAAAAGGTACAGAAGTGCTCAAAGAAGCGCACCGACTTCTTCGCGATTCATCTCTCAATTTTATCGGTAATATTGAAGGAAGAGATTTTTTTACAGGTCGCTGCGATTGTATTGTCTGCGATGGTTTCGTGGGCAATGTTGTACTAAAAATGACTGAAAGTATTTTGGAAATGCTTATTCGTTTAATTACAAATGAAATTAATAAGAATCCAATCGCCAAAGTTGGCGCATATTTATGTCAACCGGCTTTTCGTTCCATACGTAAGGAGACTAATTACGAAGAAGCTGGAGGTGCTCCACTCCTTGGAGTTGATGGCGTTGTCATTATTAGCCATGGAATCTCATCAGCCATCGCAATCAAAAATGCGATTCGCGTGGCACGGGATGCAGTCAATGAGCGGGTTAATGATCACATTATCGAAGGGATCAGCGGTTATTTAAATCAAAGAAGTCAGTCACACGCGCAAAATAATCTAAGCCCAACTACAAACCCCAAGTCAAATTCCTAGGATGACAATTCCCTCGGTTGGTATTTTAGGTCTGGGTTCTTATTTGCCTCCAAAAGTATTGACTAATCTTGACCTTGAAAAAATTGTTGACACTACAGACGATTGGATCATCACGCGCACTGGGATTAAGGAACGAAGAATCGCTGAAAAGGGAACTCCCACAAGCGACCTTGCTAGTGAAGCCGCTCGTGCCGCTCTGAAAGATGCCCATTTAAACTCATCAGACATTGATTTAATTATTTGCGCCACAATTTCACCTGACATGCTGTTCCCATCCACCGCGTGCATCATCCAAAGAAAGATTGGAGCATCTTGCCCTGCTTTCGATATTTCTGCTGCTTGCTCGGGATTTCCATATGCGCTCGGAATTGCTGAGAGTTTCATTCGCGCGCAGATATGCCGGCATGTTTTGGTGATTGGAGCAGAAGTCATCTCAAGTTTTATTAATTGGAAAGACCGGTCAACTTGCGTGCTTTTTGGCGATGGCGCGGGAGCCGCTGTCGTTGGTCCATCCGTTAAAAATGGGAATCGAATTTTAGCCACTTTCTTAGGTTCGGATGGCAATCAGGCTGATTTACTTAAGATTCCTGCCGGTGGATCAGCCATTCCATCGACCAAAGAATCAATTGATGCAGGGCTGCATTATGTCCGAATGGAGGGGAGTGAGGTTTTTAAATGTGCGGTCAAAACTATGGGTGACGCAATTTTTGAAGTCCTTAAGCGATCTGGCCGCTCACTGGAAGACATCGACTGTCTGATTCCGCATCAAGCCAATTTACGTATTTTGAATGCAGTTGCCGAACGAGTTGGTATTCCAAAAGAAAAGGTGTACATCAATCTTGATCGATATGGAAACATGTCGGCTGCATCTACCATTGTCGCTCTTTCTGAAGCCTCAAAAGACGGAACTATTAGAAAGGGCTCCTTTGTTGTTTTGGTCGCTTTTGGGAGTGGTTTTACTTGGGCTGCGAATGCAATTCAATGGTAATTGCGTTTTAGGAAATTAAATATGAAAAAAATTGGATTTATTTTTCCAGGGCAAGGCGCTCAAACCGTAGGGATGGGGCGGGATTTTTACGAGGCATCTCAAATTGCTCGAAAAGTGTACGAAGAAGCAGATTTGTTTTTAGGTTTTTCAGTTTCTGACCTTTGCTTTAAAGGACCTGAGGAGCTTTTGCAGCAGACAGTTAACACGCAAATTGCTATTTTTGTCACATGTATTGCGATTTTACGCGTCATTCAAAATGAATTTCCCAAGCTAACTCCCGCACTTGCTTGCGGCCTTAGTATTGGAGAATTTACAGCGCTTGTTTCGCTTAATTCCGTTTCCTTCGCTCATGGTTTGAAAATTGTCAAAAGGCGCGGCGAACTCATGGAAGAAGCCGCCAAAAAAACGAGTGGGACAATGACGTCGATTCTTGGTCTTTCGCGTGAAGCGTGTGTTGAGCTATGCCGCCAAACTGGTGTTCAAGCCGCTAACTTTAATAGTCCCGAACAAACCGTTATTTCGGGAGACTCCAAACAAATTCAAAATGCTTTGGAAATATTTAAAGAGCGTGGCGCAAAAAGGGTGATTCCTCTGAGAGTTGGGGGGGCATTTCACTCGTCGCTCATGGCGAGTGCCCGCCCAGGTCTTGAAACAACACTCGCTCAAATTGAAATCCAAAAACCGCAAGGAATTTATGTGTCAAATGTTACCGGGGAAGAGGTGGCTGATTCAAATAAAATTCGTTCGCTCCTTTTAGAGCAGCTCACAAGCCCTGTGGAATGGGTTAAATCAATGAGAACAGCGGCTCATCTTGGAATATCTGAGCTAATTGAAGTTGGGCCCGGGAAAGTTTTAAAAGGGCTGGCAAAAAGAATTGACTCTAATCTTAACGTTACGAGCATTGGTTCATTTTCTGATTTAGAATTGCTCGCACAAACTGTCGTGGGGTCATAGATGCGTTTAAAAGACAAGGTTGCAGTTGTAACTGGAGCAAGTCGCGGAATTGGCCGCGCAATTGCATTGGCATTTGCACATGAAGGAGCAAAATTAGCACTTTGCGCGACAAACCAACCGCTTTTAGATTCGCTTGCAGCCGAAATTTCTGACCGGTTTGGTCAAAAACCACTTACGTTTTCATTCGATATTCGAAATGCACAAGAGATGACAAATGCAGTCAAAAAAATCCTTGACACTCATTCACGCATCGATATACTCCTCAACAACGCGGGGGCAACGCGTGATCAATTGCTGGTTATGATGCCCGAAGAAGATTGGGATTTTGTTCTTTCAGTTAATTTAAAAAGCGCTTATTTATTTGCTAAAGCAGTGACGCGCCCGATGATTCGACAGAGAGCTGGAAGGATTATTAGCATCACATCAATCGTCGGTATTAATGGAAATGCCGGGCAAACAAATTATGCGGCATCAAAAGCTGGTTTGATTGGCTTCACAAAGTCTCTGGCAAAAGAGCTAGCGAAGCGCAACATTACCGTTAATGCCATTGCACCCGGGTTCATCAAAACTCAGATGACTGACGGTCTGAGTGAAGAAATAAAAACTGAAGTCAATCACAGGATTCCGCTTGGACGTTTTGGGGAACCAGAAGATATCGCACAAACAGCTGTATTTTTAGCATCTGACCAAGCCGCGTACATCACCGGACAAGTGATTCGCGTCGATGGCGGTCTTGATATGTAACCTAATGAAGGAGGAATTAGAATGGCGATACAGGATAAGATTACAGAAATCATTGTTGAACAGCTTGGAGTTAAGGCTGAGGAAGTAACTCCTGAAGCATCATTTGTCGATGATTTAGGTGCAGATTCACTTGACACTGTGGAGCTCGTCATGGCCCTCGAAGAAGAATTTGGAATTGAAATTCCAGATGAAGATGCCGAGAAAATTCAAACCGTAGGGGATGCAATTAAGTACATAGATGAGAAGTGTGCGGCCAAGTAAAACCGACAAAACTGCGTTCTCAATTTTAGCCCCAGAAATCCTTCATCCCTATTTGCAATGAATAAAAACCGTGTAGTTGTTACAGGGGTAGGGTGTGTCACGCCAATCGGAGGCACTGCAGAAGAATCGTGGAAAGCGATTCTCGCATCAAAGAGTGGAACTGGACGAGTGACGGAAGTTGACCCAGAAAAGTTTCAATCCAAAGTATCTGCTGAAGTAAAAAATTTTAATCCTGCGCAATACCTTCCCGCAAAACAACTTAAAAAAACTGACCGTTTTGTTCAATTTGCAATTGCGGGCAGTCAAATGGCTGTTAAAGATTCAGGGCTTGAAATCTCAAAGGAAGACACTGACCGCTGTGGCGTGCTGATTGGATCTGGGATTGGTGGGCTGCACACCGTTGAAGAGCAACATAAAATCCTGCTTGAAAAAGGGCCGAGCCGGGTTTCTCCATTTCTAATTCCGATGATGATTGCCAATATGGCTCCTGGACAAGTGGCAATGAGTTTAGGATTTCGCGGACCAAATAATTGCGTTGTCACTGCTTGCGCAACAGGATCTCATGCCATTGGAGATGCTTTTAAAATTATTCAACGTGGCGAAGCCAACCTTATGGTTGCCGGCGGAACAGAAGCTTGTATTACGATGCTTGGGTTTGGTGGCTTTGACGCAATGAAAGCGTTGTCCACCCTCAACGATTCTCCAGAAAAAGCGTCTCGGCCATTTGACAAAACAAGAAATGGATTTGTGATTGGGGAGGGGTGCGGCATCATTATTCTAGAGGAATTAAGTCACGCTTTAAAACGCAATGCGAAAATTTATTGTGAAATGGTGGGCTACGGCATGACATCTGATGCAGTTCACATAACCGCTCCTGACCCGGAAGGAAGAGGAGCGGCCAGGTGTATGGAGATTGCAATGCGGGATGCCAAACTGAATCCTGACGACATTGACTACATTAATGCACACGGCACCTCAACTCCGCTCAATGATAAAGTTGAGACACTGGCAATCAAAAAAGCATTTTCAGAACCAATTGCCCGAAAATTAATGATTAGTTCCACAAAATCAAATACAGGTCATTTACTCGGTGCGGCAGGTGGTGTTGAGGCAGTTTTCACAGCACTTGCAATTCAGACTGAAATTATTCCTCCGACAATTAACTACGAACACCCAGATCCTGAATGCGATTTGGATTATGTTCCAAACAAACCTCGGAAGAAAAGAATTCGGGCTGCATTGTCTAACTCCCTTGGATTTGGTGGGCACAATGCAACCATTTGCTTCAAGCGTTTTGAACCATAGATTTGGCTTACGCTGGGCTTCCCAAAATTTCAACTTGGGATGAGAAACAAACAGCAAAAATGCAAAAACATACCATTCACCTCGCCACCCATTTAACATCCGCACAAAAGCACATTCAGGTGATTAAGTCATGTTCCTAAAACAAATTGAAATGTTCGGTTTCAAATCATTCGCTGAGCGAACTGTGATTAGCTTTGAACAAGGCGTAACTTGCATCGTCGGACCAAATGGCTGCGGGAAAAGCAATGTCTCGGATGCCATTCGGTGGGTGCTTGGTGAACGAAGTGCCAAACTTCTTCGCGGACTTTCAATGGAAGATGTCATTTTTTCTGGTACAGAATTCAGAAAACCAGTTAATTTTTCAGAAGTTTCTCTCACTTTCGACAACCATAGCCATGCGCTGCCGATTGATTTTGAGGAAGTTGAAATCACGAGACGCCTTCACCGCTCCGGCGAAAGCGAGTATTTAATCAATAAAACCACGTGCCGGCTTAAAGATATTTATGATTTGATTCTTGACACTGGAATCGGGTCAAACTCCTACTCAATGATTGAACAAGGCCGAATTGACTACATTCTGAACGCAGCGCCCGAAGAACGCCGTCACTTGATTGAGGAAGCTGCTGGAATATCAAAATACAAAGTTAAAAAGGAAGAGGCACTTCGAAAGTTGGAGCGCACCGAACAAAATTTGATTCGCCTCGCAGACATCGTCAGCGAAGTGGAGCGAAACATACGGTATGCCGAGCGGCAGGCCAAAAGAGCGGAGCGTTACAAGTCTGACCTCAACCGACTCAAAGAACTTGAGAAGCGAAAAGCGCTGCTTTTGTTTAAAGAACGGGAGGAACGAAAACAAGAAGCTCGTGGCGAATATGAATCATGGACGACCCATTCTTCTGAATTACAAAATGAAATTGACCAATTACGCGTGCAAATCAGGCTGCAGGATGACGCACTCCGAAGTTTAGACCCCACACTCTCAAAAGAGGAGGGTGAACGTTCTGCAGTGCAGCAAAAATTAATTACACTTGAAAATTACAGAAAATTTAACGATGAAAAAATTGAGACGTTAAAACTGGCTTCTGAAAAAGCGCTGGGTGAAATTTCTTCACTGAATCAAAACATTGCCCGAACAAAATCGGAAGCATCTCAGAAAGAAATAGCTTTTTCAGAACTAAACAGGGAACTTGAACTTCTTCAAAATGACATTGAGGCTCAAAAACATAGATTTGAATCCCAAACTGTGAATCCACAGAATACTGAGGTTCTCTTTACCAAAAAGTCAGAGCAAGTATTTGAACTCGCTCACCGGATGACACAATTGCAAAATGAGCTAACCCAATGCCAGACTTTAAAGACCGCACAAACACAATCGCTTGCCTCACATCAGGGGCGGCTTAAAAACTTAGAATCACAGAAGTTTTCGATGGAAGATCACGCGAAGCTGCTTCATGAAAAACGATTGCAGTTTGATTTCGAACGCTCAAAGTTTGAAGAAGAAATGTGTCGAGTAGCTCTTGAGCGGGAAAAATTAGACCAAGCATTCACAGACGCACAGATGGAATTGCGTGAACTCGAAACTGAAAAAGCACGGCTTCTCAGGCAAGTGGAGTTGCTCACACAATTTCAGGCCCACACAAATCGAAATATTGACACACTAGTCCGCGCTACCGGCTTGACTTCTTCGATGAATCACACTATTTTTCCACTTTTAGATTTAATTAAAATTAATTCTGGGTATGAAAAAGCAGTTCAGGGCGCATTGGCAAATTCTCTTAATTCACTCGTTGTAGACACGGCTGAAGCTGCCCAAGTATTGATTCGCCATATTTTGAATAACAACTTAACGCGCACTTCAATTTTTGTGCGAGACCAAATTAAAAGTGGAATTAAATTTAATCGAATCCCTGAATTTGAAACTCATCCTCTTATTTCCGGAAAACTTTTAGACCAAGTTCAGGTTCGCGGCGGCTATGAACTAATTTTTCAAAAACTACTTGGGCATTACTATTTAATACAAGAATTAATCCCAGATAATTCTTCCATACTTGCCCAATTGGCTGAACACGCACATCTTGTTACAAAAAATGGAGTTGTATTTGGTTCTGAATTTTATGTTTCCGCTGGACGCAATTACTTCGATTTTGAAGAGGGGCAGATTGAAAACGCTGAAGCGCTCATAAAAGATATTGAACAAAAATTGACAGCAGTCTTAAATCAGGTTCACAAACTTGAAGAAAATCGTGAATCAAGCAAAAATACAGAGCAACATTGTGCGGCTCAATTAAGTGCGCTTGGTGCATCGCAGGAACATGTTCGCGGACAACTTGCACAGGTAGACGACCGTTTAAAGCATTTGACCCAAGAAATTTATTTGCTGCATCAGGAGAGTCATGATTTTGCACAAGCAATTGCTGAAAGCGAGCGAACGTTAGCAGATTTCGAACAAGTGATTAATTCGCTAGTGTCTACTGATTTAGAACTCAAAATGGAATTGGACGTGCTCCGCAGCGAACGCGATGAAGACCGTCTCCACGCGAGCACCATTCGTCAAGAAATGCGGCATCATCATGAAATTTTAGAAATCAGAATCAAATCTCAAAATGAAATTCGGACCACACTCCAACTTTTAAGCGAGCAAGCAAGACAAGCAGTAGAACGAATTCAGACACTCGACGAGGAACGTGAGACCGCTCAAGTTCAGATTAAAGCCATTGTCCATGAATCAGCGGGGTTTGAAAGCGAAATGAGTGAGCTGAGTCACCGGCTCGTGGAGCACTCAGTCAAAATTGCTCAAATTAAAGAAAAACAAAGTGAATTTTTAAAATTAAAAACTGAAAATCTTGAAAATAGCCACTTGAAAGAGCAAGAGAAACACGAAGTTGGGGAAACGCTCCATCGATTAGAATTAGCGAGTCTTGAAATTGAGCATGAGAAGCAATCAATTCTAAAGGAGCTCGAGAATCGGTACAAAATTACTGAATCGGATTTATTTAGTCAGTCGTCTTTGGCATCAATTGGAGAGGTTGAATTTGAATCCGAGGAACTTGCCATGCTCCGCGAAAAATTAGATGTGATGCCAACGGTCAATTTGCTCGCAATTGATGAATATGAAGAGCTTAAGCAACGATTTGAATTTTTAGAACACCAGAAGAATGACCTTACTACTGCAAAAGAATCGCTCCTAGAAACTATTCGCCACATCAATCGGACGACCAAGCGCCTTTTTGATGACACGCTTGAAAAAGTTCGGCTCGCTTTCGAATCCTATTTTCGTGAGCTTTTTGAGGGTGGAGCAGCTGATTTGGTTTTGCTTGATACTGAAAATCCGCTTGAATCAGGGCTTGATATTTTAGCGCGGCCGGCGGGGAAAAAGTTGCAGCACATCTCGCTTCTTTCAGGTGGTGAGAAAGCACTTACAGCCATAGCACTTCTGCTCGCCCTGTTTTCCGTTCGCCCCTCCCCAGTCTGTGTTTTGGATGAAGTAGATGCACCACTTGATGAAGCAAACAATGAACGATTTTTACATGTGCTCAAACCATTTCTTCAAAACACTCAATTTATCATCATCACCCACAGCCGAAAAACCATTTCGATGGGAGATGCACTTTACGGCGTCACCATGCAAGAGCCTGGAGTTTCATCGATTGTTTCAGTCAAGTTTTCAAAATCAAGTGAAACATTGGAACATCCAGATGCGCAAGTTTCAAAAGAATTGACGCAAATCCTTACGTAACTAAAGCTCCCGAGCCGTGACAATTTCCAACTACATCACCATATTTAGAATTATTTTAGTTCCCGTTTTCTTTGTCTTCCTGACTGATTCAAATGATGTAGGCCAGCATTCTAAAATCATAGCGCTTATTATTTTTCTCATCGCGACTGTCACTGATGCTTTGGATGGCGCTCTTGCGCGCGCTTTAAAACAGAAGACGCAACTCGGCACTTTTCTTGACCCCCTTGCCGATAAACTTCTGCTTCTCACCGCATTTCTCGGAATTACTTTTTCAACTTATTTTTTAGTCAAGCCGCCTCTTTGGGTCATAACCATAGTGGTATTCCGTGACTTCTTGATTATTTCTGGACTTCTTGTTATTTTCCTCTTGACCAATCATTTGCCACAAGTCGCCCCCAATTTTTTAGGTAAAGTGACTACTTTTCTTCAAATGGTTACAGTCGTTACCATTCTCATCACCTCCCCATACGCCTCTATTTTCTGGAATTTGATGGCTGTCTGTACTTTTTGTTCAGCAATCTCCTACCTGATCCTTGGAATTCAGCACATGAATTCATATTCTGCGCATCAAATAAATTCAAAGCGGCAATCAAAAAAAGCTTGACCTATTTTTTGTTGCATAGTAATCTTCAAGCTCCTACCTAGCCCATCAACTAAGAGGTTTTTATGAATGGGCAGTCTGTATATCAATTCAAGCGAAAAGCTGATGAAGAAGTACGTATTTCACTCTCTCACTACAAAGGCGCAAGATATGTTGACCTGCGCATCTTTTACATCTCAAAAGAAGATGGGGAATTTAAACCTACACGAAAGGGAATTACCCTCAATCTTGATCTCTTAAGTGAGCTTGAAAAGGGGATTGCGATGCTCAAAGAAGCTATTTTGTCCACAAATCAGCCAGAAGAAACCATTGCATAAACGCATCCACTGCTCCTTGACTGATTTTCAACTAGCACTGCTTTACAATAGGATGCTAAGTTTGTATAATTTGATGCCTTAAAAAAAGAGGAAAACATGTCCATACGAAAAAATCAATCATCCAAAAAAGAAACGCCAGAACAAAACATTCAAAAAATTTCTCAGGAAAAGCAGCGCGCACTCAACTTAACCCTTCAACAAATCGAAAAACAATTTGGGAAAGGTGCCATCATGACGCTTTCTCAAGAGCGAATTGGTGAAGTTTCAGTCATTCAAACTGGAGCGCTTTCACTTGATCTTGCAACCGGCATTGGTGGAGTGCCTCGTGGACGAATCGTTGAAATCTTTGGTCCAGAGGGTAGCGGCAAAACCACTTTGACATTGAGCATCGCGGCTCAAGTGCAAAAAACAGGAGGGGTCGCTGCATTTATTGACGCTGAACACGCTCTTGACCCTGCCTATGCAAAAAAAATTGGGGTAAAACTTGAAGACGTTTTGATTTCTCAGCCAGATTCAGGTGAACAAGCGCTTCAAATTGTCGAAATGCTTGTTCGTTCCAATGCACTGGATTTGATTGTCATTGATTCGGTCGCCGCGCTAACACCCCGCTCAGAAATTGAAGGAGAAATGGGCGATGCGCAAATGGGGCTTCAAGCCCGACTCATGTCGCAAGCACTTCGAAAATTGACAGCGATTACGAATCGCTCAAGAACCTGCATCATTTTCATTAACCAATTAAGACAAAAAATTGGAGTGATGTTTGGAAATCCTGAAACAACGCCTGGAGGAAAAGCGCTGAAATTTTATTCCTCCATGCGCCTTGATATTCGCCGAATCGCCTCAATCAAGAAAGGCGAAGAGGTGGTGGGAAATCGAGTTCGCGTCAAGCTCGTCAAAAATAAATGCGCAGCACCTTTCAAACAGGCTGAATTTGACATCATGTTCGATGAGGGAATTTCCCGCGCTTCAAGCATCATCGATCTCGCGCTCGAGCGCAATGTGATGGAAAAATCTGGAACCTGGATTTCATTTAATAAAGAAAAACTTGGTCAAGGCCGGGAAGCGGTTCGGTTTTTTCTGAGGGAAAATCCAGGATTGCTGGATGAAATTGAAGCCAAGGTGCGAAATGTCATCCTGACAGCAAGTAACGCGCCTAGCGCACAGAAAACGCCAAGCTCCTCAGAAGTAACAACAGCTGCTGAATAGCAAATTTACTGATTTTAATTTAAATAATGGCTCGGCGGAAATCAAACTCCGCCGATTTTTTTTATTTCCGATTATGAATGACACAACTCAACAATTGTCCCCAGAAAAGCAGGGATTCATCTACTGCCTGCGGCTCCTTGCAATTAGCAAGAAAAGTTGCGAAGAAATACGAAAGCGACTGCTGGAGAAAGGCTATTCACCCGAAATCTCAGAACGCATTCTTGAATCACTCAAACAAAAAAACTTACTTAGCGATGAAAAATTCGCAAAGGAAACAGCCGAGCGAACAACTCAAACCAAACGGTACGGAAAACACCGGCTAAAACATGAGCTAAAGCGCCGTGGCATTTCAGAGCATTTAATTGAGCAGACGCTTAAAACAATTTCAGATGAAGACGAGGAGTCACTCGCCCGCGAGTTAGGCAAAGAACGTTGGTCGAGACTCGCCAAAATCGACCCAACAAAGCGGAAACATCGCATTTACCAGTACCTGGTAGGACGTGGCTACGGCTTTGAACTGTCACAACAAATCACACAGGAACTTTTTAACCAAAAATCATGAACAGCGTTGCCATTCGAAAACGATTCCTTGATTTTTTTTCTGGGCGTGGTCATGCCATTATTAAAAGCGATTCACTAATTCCAAAAAATGACCCCACGCTCCTATTTACAGGAGCGGGAATGAATCAATTTAAAGAAAACTTTCTCGGCATTAAAAAAAATCTGAATCGGGCAACTAGTTCGCAAAAATGCATCCGGACGGGGGACTTGGATGTTGTTGGAACCACGCCCTACCACCACTCTTTTTTTGAAATGCTTGGTAATTTTTCTTTCAATGATTACTTCAAGCGTGAGGCAATTCAATTTGCATGGGATTTTCTCACGTGTGAAATGAAACTCGCAAAAGAACGTCTTTTTGTTAGCGTGCACAATGAAGATGAGGAAGCATTTGAGATTTGGACGAAAGAAATTAAAATCCCTGAAACGCGAATTGCACGACTAGGCGATGACTCAAATTTCTGGCCAGCTTCTGTCAGGACGCTTGGTCCCAATGGCCCTTGTGGACCTTGTTCTGAAATTTTCTTTGACCAAGGCGACCAGCTTTACCCAAACTCTCGCAAACACTGGAGTCAAGACACATCTGGAAGATTTGGTGAAATTTGGAACTTGGTATTTACACAATTTAACCGTGAAGAAAACGGCATGCTTTCCCCACTAGGTTCTAAAAATATTGACACTGGAATGGGACTTGAGCGACTTGCTTGTTTCGTGCAAGGCAAACGCACAAACTTTGAAACTGATTTATTTGAGCCATTGATTGCCCATTTAAAAAAACAAATGCCGGATTCGCCAAGTCCTGAAACCCTAAAAACTGTGTGTGCCATTGCTGACCATGCACGCGCAGTTGTTATTGGAATTTCAGATGGGGCGCACCCAACCAATGAAGGGCGCGGTTATGTCATCCGAAAGTTAATCCGAAGGGCAATCTGGAAAGGCCGAACCTGCAATATGACAATGCCAATTTTGACCCCCTTGATTAGCACTGTCATTCAAACGCTTTCGGATGCATACCCAGAACTCAACCAAACCGAGCAAAGTGTCCGTGAAATTTTGAATCGCGAAGAGCAAAAATTCTCTGAAACCTTAGACGTTGGCCTCAAGCTGCTTTCAGAGCTCACAGTACAAGCTCTCAAAAGAAAACACAAAACACTTAGTGGTGAAGATGTATTCCGGCTTTATGACACATTTGGATTTCCAGATGAATTGACC
>JAHFHD010000152.1 GCA_023247075.1 Candidatus Omnitrophota bacterium
CTGATTTTATCAAGACCGCTTCCTGTGTCACTTGCGGATAAGTTTAAAGTGACAATGTTAAAGGTTGTGTAGAGAGCCCCTGAATTAATGTTGATGCTGCCGGTTGGAAGTGTGGTGTCTCTTCTGATTAAAACTGTTCTAATCAGGCTTAATAGTCCAATTGAATTTTTTGCCCTTATGGAGAACGTGTTAGTCCCTTCAATTGCTAAGTTAACTGCTGTAGACCATGTCGTTTGACTATTTGTTGGAACAACTTCCACATTATTGATGTAAATTGCAGTGTTGGCTTCTTTAGCTCCTGAAAGAATAAAACTTGTTTGATTTACAAATGCTGGAATTGCTGTAGTAATAACAGGCTGCACTGGTAAATTTGTATTTAAGCCTTTAACCCGGATTTGAACCACACCGGTTTGTGTGGTTAGGGGAGCATCGTTTTGAGAGACAATGAAATTAAATTTTTTAATTTTGGTTTTATCGACTGTGCCCGCAATCTGGGAAACAGAAACGCGCCAAAACTGTTCGATGGTATTCGAAATATTGGTGAGTGTCCATGTGTCGCGATTATCATTCGCATCAATAATCTCGAGCCTAAGTGAAGTGGTGGGGCCCTTTAGTCCAAATGTTAAATAAGACAGCGTATTAATGCTTTGAGTCTCCACCGCGCTGGTGCTTGCATTGTCAAAAGAAACAGTGAAACCTGAAATATCATTTGGATTAGACACGTTGTAACCAAGAGAAAATTGATTTGTGGGTGAATTAAATGACAGAGCCGTTCCTGGACTTGAACCATCAGCCAAATAAGGGTAAGGACTGCCCGCTAAGGTAGTCACGCTTGAAGTGGTTAAGCCTGGTGTGAAAGTCTGTGTTCCGCCTCTACGAAAAATTTTCCGTTCGCCCGGACTAGCATGGTTAAATGCATCTTGCGCCTGAATAAATTGATTGAGTTCTTGCCTTGCTGCTACTTGATTTTGCGCTGCTTGAGAGGCTTTGAGGGCATCATTGATTTTCTGAATGTACCAATTAAAAGTGTAGGCATTGCCATCATTTAAAATCCCTGAATGGTTGTATGCATAAACACCTTGAAGCGTAATGACATATTCTTCCAGAGGAGCGGAAACTGCTTCATTCAAATCTGTTCCACTTGGACCTGCGGTAGAATAAATACTCGGATGCGCGTGCGAAATCAATGATGCTTGAGCAGTTAATTCCCTAACACTAGGGAGAACCCCAATCTCATCACCACTCCCTGAAGTAAAAAGAACGATCTCACCATGTAAAACCAAAATACCAACTTCAAATGGTAAATCAATCAGCAGCTTGATGTCTTCCTCTTTAATGTCCTTGACAATCACCGCTGCCGCATATTCCGGCCGCAATTGATCGAGCGCATCTTTAAAATCATAACGCTCGTATTCATAAATTTGGGCGGGGCTAGGAGATTTTTCGATGTGCAAATCTGATGGCAAAAAATCAATCTCATTCTCGTCAGCTGGTGTTAAGGGAGAAAGAGGCGAGCGATTTCCTAAGAATTGCTCTGAAGTTTGCGGAATCGGAGTCACTTGATGTTGCTCGGGATCAGGTGGACGCTCAGCCCTAACTTCAACGCTTGGCTGTTTGGTCAAAACAAAGGAGTAATCTTCAGCCCACCCGATTTGAGAAACCGGAAGGGTGACAATCAGAAACGATGAAATAATTTTAAAATATATTTTTTGTTGGATTTTCAAAAAATCTCCTGTAAAAACGAGCTAGTGTACCTGTACTGCTCCCCATTAGTGCAAAGGTGTTAGGAACTGAGTAAAATGTGGCTGATCAATCAGGAGGTCAGCCGTGAAACGACGTAAATGGGATTCTAAAACAAAATCGCTCATTGTCATTCAAGGTCTTAAAGGTAAAGCTGTGAATGAACTTTGTATTGAGCATCAAATCAGTCAGGCTCAGTATTATCAGTGGCGTGATCAATTCTTTAAACTGATTGAATGAAATGGGGTTGGGAAGAGGGTTAGAGATGACATTCCAGCCTTGGTGGAGAGAGACAGTTAATTCAAGAGTTTTGCCTTGATTTGCAATTCTTGCTGAAGAGATTAACTTCCCGATGGTTTCATTCTTCCATTCATAGGTGTATTCACTCGCGTATGTTTCATTCTTCTTTTGGGTAGTGAGTTTGATTTGATTTGCCTGATTGTCATTCTTCGCCAAAAGGACGAATCCGTCCTCTGGCGGATGAGGCGAAGCCGACTTGTCCGCCAACACTGTGGCGGAAGAATCTAGAGACCCGAGATCCTTCACTCCGCGCAGCAGCCCTTTAGGGTCGTTCAGGATGACACTTTGTCCATATTGGTAAGAAACCGTTTCATCTTCTGTTTCAATTGAAAGAAGATGGCCTAATTGATTGTTCTGCCATTCATAGGTTCTGGTTTCAGTTGAATCAAGGTGAATCTTGATTTGAGCGGCTTCATTGGTGAATTCATAAGTGTATTCACTAGAAGCAGAAGAAAGAGGATTTGTTCCGAGCAGATGGTTTAAAGTTGAATCTGCTTGAGTGTCTTTAAGCTCTGAAGCTTGTTTTGAAGTTAAAGGATTGGTGGTTGCTTGAAAAGCAGTTTGTGTGGAAGTAATCTCTTGATTTGAATAAAGAAGACCAGAAATTTGAAGATCAAGAAGGGTGAGGCATAAGACTAAAGCGATGACTTTCGCGGGAAAGGAAGAGCGGAATTCTGAGATGCTTGTTTTGTGGGACAGCTTCATTATTTTTCCCTTCATCTCACTCACATCAGATTGAGCAAGAGATTTGCTGTCACTCATTTCAGAATCAATTTACATTAAATCAACTTCGACCTCCTTCTTTTTATGCAGTGGCAATACTTTAGTTCTGCTTCTTTGAGCTGTCAACACATGAATCGGTTTATTTAAAGAAAGTTTGAGATGGTTTCACCTTTTTAAAGTGTTTTAGTGGTTTTGTAGGGATTTGGGTTGATTTAAAATGACTCCCTTTCCATGCTCTAAGAAAGTGGAAAAACAAATAAACTCAGGTAAGATGGGACTCATGGCAGCACAACTTTAAACTCTTCCTCCATTACTATGAAAACTAAATACTTCGCGGCCTCAACTCTTTCTTCGCTGATTCTTTTAATTGGTGTCTTCTGGCCTAAATGGTGCTTGATTTCATTCTTAGGTTGGGTTCCGCTCTTCTTCATTCTTTGGGACGAGTCAATGAATGCGTGCCGCCTATTTCTGTTTGCAACTTTGGCGGCTGCTTTTCATTTTGGTTTCCTGATTCACTGGATTTTACTTTACTCGATTCCTGCTTTTTTAACCACGCTTTGCATGATTGCACCTTTAACCGGTTTTTACTTTTTTCTTTTGAAGTTTTGGGCGGGTCGGCAAAAATCAGATTTTTCAACCATCGCAACCTCAGGCGTGTTGTGGATTCCGTTTTACAAATTGTTCTCACTCAATCCAATTTTCCGCCTTGCGCTTGACGTTCCATTTCTCGGACTCCAGCAATTTTACGAAGTGGCGAACATAACTTCTTTCGCACTGGTAGGTGCGCTTGCCTTAAGTTTCAATTCAAGTTTTGCTTTGTTCTTAAAAAAGCGCGGGTTTCTTTCGTCCAGTTTGGTTTTGATTTTAGTAACCTGTTTGGGATTTATTTTTTTAGCCGGGCAAAACCGTCTAAATTGCATTCCGGAAAATTCAAACAAAAAAATTTCTGTGGCGCTCATCCAGCACAATTTACCTTTTGACGGCCTCTGGCGGCTCGACCATCCTAACGAAATTAAAAATGGTTACCGAAAACTTGCGCGGGAAGCCGCAAAGCAAAAGCCGAACCTCATCGTTTTTCCTCTGTACACATTTCCAGAAGACATTTTGAGGCAACCCGATTTTTTCTCAGCAATTGCTCGCGAAACCCATGCGCACATTCTGGTTGCTTCGCATATTCCCAAAATCCCTGGCGGGTCTATTTTGAAAGATGGTTTTATGAATGTTGCCCTAATATTTACTCCGGATGGAAGCCTTGCCGGCACATACCAGTCTGTCACACGCGTACCCTTTAGCGAAGTGAGAGAGTACACGTCGGATGATTACAAAGTCATTCAAACTGCCATCGGAAATTTTGGAATTTTCTTGTGTTACGAGGACACGATTCCGGGACTCGCCAAACACGCTGTGCGCGATGGGGCGGAAATTTTAATTGCGCTTTCCAATCCCGGACTTTTTTCGTCGACCCATCTTCCGAATTACCATTTAATTCAAGACCAGTTCCGCGCAATTGAATCAAATCGGACCGTGTTGCGCGCTTCAGCCAATGGTTTCAGTGCTGTCATCAATCAATATGGAAAAATGCTGAACCAAACCCAGCTCTCGCGCGAAACAATTATTTTCTCTGAAGTAAGCCTTGGCTCACAAATGAGCGTTAGACACAAATACCCGGATTTTATTTTCTTCCTTTCAATTTTGTGTCTCACCGCGCTTTTGATTTGCTTTAAGGTAAAGTCAGCCGGTAAGACATAGCATTACTTTAGTCCTGTGTAGTTCATATTACATTTGTTATTCTCAAAAATTATGTCATCCCCGAAATCTTTTACGCTCGCGCCCATGCCGGCGCTAATGCGCCAGTACTCATCGTGGCGGACTTGATGTCCGTCTACGATGATGTGCGCGGAGCACTTTTCAGGAAGAACTCGACGTTCTTCTCCGAAAGTGTCGGGGATCCAGAACCTGGATTCCCGCTTTCGCGGGAATGACAAAAAGTCAAAAATCACTTTAAAGAGCTAAATAAACACC
>JAHFHD010000069.1 GCA_023247075.1 Candidatus Omnitrophota bacterium
ATGGTTCAGACCGGATGGACATGGGTATCAAACATGGTTCAGACCGGATGGACATGGGTATCAAATATGGTTCAGACAGGCGTGGCCTGGGTTTCGAATTGGGTTCAGACAGGTTGGACATGGGTATCAAACATGGTTCAGACCGGATGGACATGGGTATCAAACATGGTTCAGACGGGCTGGAACTGGGTTTCGAATTGGGTTCAGACTGGAGAAAAGTGGGTTGCAAAACTGGTTAAGATTGGTGAAAAAATAATCCCTGCCGTTTATCAAACTATCTCCAATTGGTTTGTCGATATTTCTCTTGCACTGCTTCGCAATTTCTTTGGAACTCCAAGCAAAGAAGAAGTTTTATCTCGCCTTTCAGTAACGCAGTCTGGGGAACTGGTTTCTCTTGCCGATTTGAACATGTTTAAAAATACGGCTCTAGCTCAGCAAGCTCCCGTACTCGTCAATAATTATACCGTCACGCGTAATAATCATACGGTGACTTATCAGGGATTAATTAATGGCACAGCCAATGTCAACAAAACAGTAACTTATTTTGAAGATAATGACCCTCGCAATCTGAAGGATGTGCAGAAAGAGGAAATGTTTCAATCAGGGCTTCTCTTTTATCGCTATCTTTTTACGCGGGATGGAAAAATTCAGGCGGGTTCTTTGATTGGAGGCTGGAGTGACGAGGGAGAGCCTTTCCTTATTCCTCATACGCTGACTCAGATTGAGGCGGATCAAATCAATCTCAATTTAGGTGCTCGGGATAAAATTCTCTCCATTCGTTTGAGCTTTAGCGATTATGTCCGGCCGCTTATTCAAGTTCTTGTCGCAAATGATCAGCTTCTCCAAAATCAGATTAAAGAAATTGCCGTGGACGATTTCAAAAGTTTACTTTGGAATCAATTAAAAACGATGGTACGGGTTTACGACACTTCAACAGGCCTCGCGATTTCATATTCTGAAAAGCGTGTGGATTATTATGAGTATTCTAAGGAGGAGGTCAGGGCAGGATTTCCCCCTTATGAGATATTTAAAACGGAGCAGATTTCATCTTCTACGGCAATCAACGCTTTACTCACCACGGCAATTTCCCAGATTGGCAGCCCGGTTGAAAACGTTTCTTTAAGTTCACAGCCGGATGGAGTTCTTGTCCAAATGAAACTTGCGGATAAAAAAGAATTAGTCATCTTCCGAATTAATGAAGGAAAAATTAAAGATGTGGTTCATCAAGTGGCTGATTCTCAAGACAACGTGCTGGTTTTTACAGTCCAATTTAATAGTTCGGGTATTCAGTGGTTTAACCAAGAGCTTGTGTTTGCCAAAAATGCAGCCAATCAAGAGTTAAAGATCGAAAATAATTCTCTTGTGGATAAGAATAGAGATGGTTTGTTTGATGTGAAAGCTACAGGGTTTAATTGGAAGGCCGCTTTAGTAGCTGCGCTCGTGGGTGTTGGTATTGTGGCAGCTACTTTATTGAGCGCGGGCGCGCTTGCGATTTTGGCGGGAGTATCGTTATTTGTGGTGCCTTCCGTATTAGCTACGGCTGCAACATTGGGGTTGATTTCAGGCGCAGTGACGGGCGCCGTTGTCTATTTTCATGCCGCTAGTGACAATTGGGAGGCCGTGCGTTTGGATATTGCGCTAGGATTTGGCACTGCATTGCTGGGAGCGGGTGCACTTGGCGGCGTTGGAAAATTAGTCCTTGCAAGCCGCGCCTTGATTCCTGCGCGAGCGGTGGTCATGGCAGCGGGATTTGCGCAAACGGCGGCAAGGATTGGAGCTATCGCAACGACATTTGCTGAAGGACCGATAAGGCTTGGGGCAATGGCGGCACAGCCTCTTGCCAGGATTTTATCAGTCGCCGAACTGCCCGCCCGGATTTCAATACCGCTGCCCTCAGTGATTACTCAATTTGGAAAAATTCTTCCTGCGCTTCCCACGGAAGGCTTATTGGGATCGCTCGCTCAGCTTACAGCGGGCGCCGCTAAATCAGGACTTACCTTCGGCAGCTTAGGAGCGGGTTTTGAAGTTGGGCACGCTTTGTTTGATCCGTCGTACGCTCTCAATTTAAGGAACGTTACGTCTGCCTTTCTCTCCAATTTTGCTTTGGGCGCCGCTAGTTTTGGAGCGTTTGCAGGAGTTGGGATTTTATTCAGGGGGCTGCCGGAAGCCGCCCAAATTGCCGCGCGTATTTCCGCAATTAACAATACTTTAAAGTGGAGCTTTGGTTCTAGCTACGCAGTTGCAACGGTGTCTGGAATTTTATCAACAGGCGGCATTCCCAGTTTGGCGAAGTTCTTTGAGGAGTCCAATAATTTCTTTAAAATTTTTCAATACACACCCATTCCTCAAGGCAGTTGGCTCCTTAATCAGATTAATCTTCCTTTTATTGGGCCCGTGCGGGTCTCTAATCTTGCTCTGCTGACTGCCGTCTTGGTGGGTAGTATTCAAAGCGCGCTCAGTGTATTCATTCCCAAGGAAGGCAATTTGCTCACAGCGATCAAGGAAGGCATTGGTCTTTCCTGGAACCAGACAACCAGTCTTGTTGGAAAGGGAACCATTCCCGTGGCGCAAGCATGGCAGCAAGTTGGACAATCGTTGGTGCGGATGTTTTTACTGAGTGGTATGTTGGATGTGATGGGGCGTGTTGTGAATCCGAAAATTGATCAGATTCCAAATCAAGCGTGGCAGGAGTCGCTTCAATTTGTTTTCGGGCAATTCGGCGGCCAGTTTGAAAACGGCGTGTTTATTCCAAACACAATTACAGGGTCTCTTACCAATGCTTTTATGAGCGCTGTGAAGTTTGGTCTCCCATTTTATTTATTACAACCAGCCTTGGCCGTCATTGTGCCTGAGCTGCCTTTTGGCATTGGGCGAGTCACGCAAGCCATTGAAAATTTAACTTTGGCGGGGAGAAATGTGTTCAGCCGTTTTTTTGAACGAGTGGTGTCGCCAGTTATAGATGAAGGTTTTGGTGAGAATGTATTAGCCGTCATGCTTTCTCCAATTTTCGGAGCAGAAAATTCACAATTTGTAGTTGAATTTTTATCTCCCTCTCCGGGCGGAACAATGAACCCACAAGCGGCCAGTGCGGTTACGAGTGCAATTTCAAATTGGGCTGGACAATTATTTGGCGGCTTTGTGACGGTGAAAAATGTCCAGATGACAGGGCAGGCAGCGAGCTCCGGACTGGCGAGTTTTAAGGGGCTTAATCTTGCGGATTCAAGTGCGCTTGAACTTCTCACCCAATTGCCTGCGAGCACTCTTGTGACAGTGGCTTCGGCATCCGGAGAAGAATCAACGGTGAGGCGCATCGAACTCACCCAGAGAATGGAGCTTGCAAAAAAGTGGGATGAAATTGCAAAGGCAGTGGTGCTGCCCAGTGAACTCGGCGGCCGAAAGTTCAGCGCATTTTCTCCGACAGAGTGGCAGGATCTTATGGCGCGTTCACCTGATCGGGTCACTCAGATTTTGACTTATGTGAGGACTGAGGCGAATAAAATTTTTCAAGCGCGTATGGATGTCCTTTATAAAGAGAATTACAAACCGCAAGTCGGGCGCGTGGTTCTGCCGCCTCGGTACAATCAAACGGTGAGCCCACTTGATATTTCCATTTCCGCCTATCTCAATTCACTTCTTGATAAAGCACAAGCAAAAATTTTAGGAACTGGAAATACTGCCTTGAAGCCTGCGCTTGCCATTGCGTTTAAAACGCCCGGGCCGCCCATCACGCAGGATGATATTCGTCATGCGGCGACGCAAGTTGGAACGCTTCCACAAAGACAGGTAGATGCAGGTGAGTTGAGTGGTGTCCTTCAATTAATACGTGAACGCGCTCCTCCGGGAGAACAGGAACTCCTTTTAGAAGCGCTTGACCCCTCTTCGCCCAATCACGTTGAAGTTGTTATTTTTGACAGCGGTAATATCCCCGGTATTTCAAGACTCGATTCCAAACTAGGTCTTCTTTCCGCATTTGTCGATCCCGATCAACCTAATAAAATTTTTATTCCCTCAGCTTTATGGAATAGCCGAAGCGATTTTGTAAAAACTCAGCTTCTCGCAGGCCATGAACTCGCCGAAGTCATTTTAGATCTTTCTCATAGTGCGGCAAGTGATCGAGAAATTATTTACGATGAATTTCCCAATCAGGGAATTAGCACGCTCAAGCAAATCCTATTGACTTATCACGCCCGAAATGGAGAGGCCGATCTCGATCTTTTGCTCAGCCTCCTTGGGCCGCATCCCAACGACCCGCAAAATGAAATTCCGAAATACATTCAAGAACTTTTTGATCAGTATTTCCCCCAGAAGCTTCCCCAGCTTCACGCGCGCAAACTCGAATTTGCTTTAGAGCACGATTACAAAGTCATCGTAAGCGATTTTGACGGCACGTTAATGCTGAATACAGGAAGCGCTGAGGACCGGGTTTCAGATGAAGTTTTTAATCAAGTCGTTCAAATCCTCAAATCCGGCCGTCAGTTTGCTGTCGTGACGAGCGCTGAAGGATTCACCATTGAGAAGAATTTTGTGTCTCACTTTAGAGCGCTTTACCAGAGCGGCGCTCTTTCACTCGATGAACTCAAGCGGCTTTACGTGTATCACTCAGGCGGCGCAGTCGGCTACAACGCCGGCGTGACTGAAGAAAAGGGAATGGATGAAATTTATTACAAGAATGTATTGGCAGACGGCCTCAGGCGGGATGTGCTCACTCTGATTCAAGGCAATCCGGAAAGAATTCTTTTGGAAGATTTGGACAGCTCTTGGGAAGGCTTATTCCGAACGTCGGATAAAAACGAGCATGCCATTTCTGTTGCACAAGGAGATGGACTATTGATCACAGCCTACAAAGTCACAATAGTTTTTGCTGGCAAAAATTTTATTCACGAGCGCGCCGAACAAATGCGTGCGCTTATCCAAGCGAAGGGTCTTGAGCTTGACGTGAAGGAAACAAGTGCCGCGGTTGAAATTATTGCAAAAGGCATGAATAAAAAAATTGCGCTGGATGACTTAAGCAGTCGGCTGGGCATTTCTGCGGCTGATATGGCAAAGCTTGGGGACCGAGGCGATGCGCTTGGAAATGATCACGAGCTTTTAGCGGGCCCAAATAGTTTTTCAGTGGATCAGTTTGATTCGACCAATGCAAATCAAATCAGCGTTCTTTTAGCGACAGGATTAAGTCACGTCGAAGCAGCAGCTTATGTGCTCGGCCAAATTTCTGGTGAGAGGCAGCTTGCGCGTGAAGCGCTCGCTCAATTTGAATCAAGCATCCGCAGCCAATTAGAACAGGCTGGAGGCGTTATCGCTCACGGCAGTGTACTTGCCTGGGTTGTGAGCGCTGTCGAAGAGATGGGCATTTCAAGGTTTGAGATGATGAATCCCGATCAATTGGTGGTGAGTTTGGTCCGAGTTTTAGCGCCGAATGATTCTGGTTTGGCGGACAAGGTAAGGGCGCAGCTAAAGCTTGTGCCTCAATGCGAAAATTGCGGCGCAAGCGCGGTTGAAACTTTGATTGCGGCTGAAAATTCCTCGGATTATCCCGTGACGGTGATTCATAAAATTGCGGGCGCTGTGACCTACAGCCTTGATGCTGTCCGCCGCGGCGGCCTTGACATTGTTTGGGGCAGCGCGCAAAAAGAGTATCGCGCGAATGTGAGCGCTGAGACCTTAAAAGAAACTTACAATTTTTACGGTTATGATTTAGATCCCGAGAATCCTTGGGGACAGCTTGATGAATTATTAGGCAACAATGTGCCAAACTCTGAGAGTATTCCCGTGAAATTCGTTGTCCTCATGGAAAATCAAACCCGCGGGAGTCCGGGGCATGCGGTTGCTGTTTGGCGTGACCCGAATGATGTCACTCGGTTTATAGTTGAAGATAATGGAGTTCTTCTCAAAGATGATCAAGGCAACATGGGTATACCTCGAACTATTTTGTCTGACTTCATGAATTCCCGATACGGAACCAGTTTTAAGCCGCCGCAAAGTATTCTCTCCTCAATTCCGAAATCTCGCCTGAGTTCTCTTCAACCCTTAGTTGAGACGTCCCAAGAAAGTTTAGATGCCGCCCACTGCGCGTGCGGAATTGTAGGCTATTCCGGAATAACCAGGCTGGGGATAGGAACAGAAGATTTTGTTCATCGTATTGAAAAGGTTCTGGAAAGCCGTGGATTTGATAATTACGCGGATGCCAGGAAATTTGAGATTCGGCTGACTCGTGATGAGTATGACCAGATTTCTGCCGGAGATAAACAGTGGCTGAATCGCGGGCTTCACCTTGACCGTGACGGACATCCGGACGGCCTTTACACAATGGTGATTGAAAATAAAGATCAAGTGACGATCCGCATTATTGCAACTTCCCGTGGGATAGGAGCTGTTTCGGCTAATTTAACAAAGATAGAATCAGACATCGGGAACCGTGTTCGAGCGGTTGCCGACCGAGTCTGGGACGTGCCGAGTGACAACGTGGAGATAAATCCTGAAACAGGAGGATGGCAAGTGTGGGATCATAACGGCCGCCTTGTAGGAACCGTTTCGCTCATTGCGATCAATAACCATACGCGCTGGAAATCAAAAGGAGGAGACCGGCCGGAGAACGCGCATCACCATATCTACAAAGGCTATTCTTTGGGGCACAATGGCGATTTTGAAATTTTTGAACAGACGCGGGCTATTTTAGAGGATCGTACTCGTCAGGCCGTGGATACGCAGCAAGACCTGGTCAATCAAAACGCTGTACGGATTAAAGAATCGCAGGAAACTCTAGATCGGCTTCAAAATGTGGGGGGTAACGCGGAGGAGCGGACACGATTGCGTCTATTTATCATCGAAACGCAAAATCGGATACAACAGGCAGCGGCGCGTCTTGAAGAGTTAAAAAGGGAGATTTTTGAAGGTAATGCGGATACCGAAGTATTTTTGCATCTCTTGGGTGAAATGGGTGAGACGGTGGGTGCGAACGGAACAAAGGAATATGCGCCAGGCGAATTCGCGATGTTACGAGCGATTCGTGTCACGCAGAACGCTGAAGCCGTGAACAATATGGCAAGGATTTATCGCGAGACGAAAAGCGAGGAAATTAAAACCCTCTTCCGTCACTATTTGGTCAAATGGGGCATTGCGCAAAATGCAAGTGATGCAGAAGCGCTTCTTATGGAAGACGTGGCGCTTAAACTTTGGGATCGAGATCGAGCAGTGACACGTGTCATGCACCGCGTGATTACGGCCTCTTTAGATGACCATGCGGCGTACAACGGGATTTATTTGGAAGGCAGGCCCTTTATCGATTATGAAAGAACCATCACCGGAGAGCTTGGCAAATTGAGAGACGGAAAAGCAGTGATTGATTCCGAGACGAATTTGGAAATTGTCAGAGCTATTGACGGAGGCCTTTCAGAAGCCAAGGATAGAGCGGAAGCCATCAGCCGCAATATCAGTGACATGGCCTTAAACTTAATTTCAGTGCACGATGAGAATGAAATCATCGTCGGCCGCGCGAGAGGAAACCGCACTTATTTAGGAATTGGCTGGGAAAATGAGGACGACTTGGGCAATTGGGACATCCCAGCGACGGTGGTGACTCAAGCGAGTGAAATTAGAGGATTTGCACCATTCTTAGGCCGCCAGACGGGTGAGGTACGGCCGGTTCATGATGCGGA
Organism: Candidatus Omnitrophota bacterium; assembly: GCA_023247075.1. Classification (GTDB taxonomy): domain Bacteria; phylum Omnitrophota; class Omnitrophia; order Omnitrophales; family Danuiimicrobiaceae; genus JAHFHD01. Next base: position 7,656 of record JAHFHD010000069.1, read on the forward strand.
TGGCGACCACTTGTTAGACATTGTGCCTGGCGAAGTAGCTCAGATCACTTCAGATGCTAATGAAATTTACACTGTTAAAAAAGATGAAATTGGGCGGCCTCGAGTGACTCGGTTTAAAGTTTTGGGTTCCGGCGAAGACGCAGTTTTGCGCGGCATTGAAAGCGGAACATCATTAACCGTGGGTGACGTCAGAAATTGGGACGGCCTTCTTTCAATGGTGAAAGGTGATCAGAATCAGCTTGCGAGCAGGATTTTATTAGCGAGTTTGAGGGAATTTCTTGATGAAGGGGCTTTAAATGCCATTCGTGCGGTTGATCAAGCGAGCGGATTAAGCGAAGCGATGAAAACCAGTCTCGTGATGGCCATGAACCGGATGAAAGACAATCTCGCTTTCTATATGGCAGATGCGGGCGAGCCAGAATTCTTCCTAAAAGAAAAATCTTTGCAGAAGGAGAAGCTGAACGATTTATTTGCGCAAAGAATCTTTTTACGCGATGAGAATGGGCTTATCCGGGTCAAGGAAAATCTTTCCAATCAAGAGCGCGAATCCATTCGATGGTTTAACATCAGTCTTTTGCGGCAGATTTATGGAGATATTTTGATTCGCGGGTTGGATGAGAAATACAAGGTTGTTCAAGTGCAGGATATTAAATGGATACAGCCGTTTGAAGAGAATCGCGCAAAGTATGAACGAATCACAGCCTTTCAGAGAGAAACGATGGTCCAGGCCACAACTTCCCGAATGACACTTGAGGCTCTGACTTTAGAAGGAAAGCTCACTTTGCAGGACATTTACCAGATTGTTGATCAGCCAGAGCGTCTCTGGCAAAACTTGATTGTCCATGGTTATGTCAATAGTCAAGGTTTCGTTGAGAATAAGTTTAAGGCTGCGGCGCAGGCGGGCGAATTGGAACTTGATCCTGAATTTGAAGATCACAAGGAGGCTGTTTTTGACCTGCTGACGCAGTCTGCTCAAAATACGCGCGGCCAGTTTGGTTTAAATATGGTGGTGCGAAATGGGATGGGTAAAGAGGATGCGCAGAAAGAATTACTTCAAATACTTCGTGACGCTCCTGCAATTGTTGGAGCGGGAAGCGGCACATCGTTTAATGCCCTAAGGCTTGCCAAAGCAATCGGTGAAGCGAAAGGAAGCTCGCTTTTCGATTCAATTTTAAGCAGCAATTCCGCACTTTCGAATTTCCCAGCCGCTCTTACGTCAGGTTCCGTACTTTTAATTGTGAGCCAGTCGGGTGAAACGGGGGCAGCGGTGCGGCTTGCTGAAAACGCTTTGGCTCGAGGGGTCAAGATTTTGGTTTTGACGAACCGCCGCGGATCTACGCTTGACCGCATGGCTCGCAGCAGCGCCGGCACCATTATCACTGAGAGCATTGATGAGGAAGCCGTTGCGGCTACGGGAAGCAATACCTCTCAGGTGATGGCGCTTCGTTTATTGAGCCTATTGAAAGAAGAGGCGCGCGTGACTACGCCAAGTAATGCACCCTTTGATTTAACATGGATGGATGATCCCAGAAGGCCTGGAGCGCAGGTGACGAGTAACCGTGTCATGCTCAGAGACGGCGTGTCTGTTCCGTCAGGGATGATTGACGGCGTGATGGCGAACCTTAAGAATTTAAAAGAGGATAACCCTGTTCTTTTTTATGAGTTGGTGATGAAGGCAAGAGATGATCAATATCAATTTTCTGATGGAGTGGCGGCAGAACTGATCAGCAGGGCTTTTCTCCAAAACGACGGAACGATGAATGCCTCGATTGGTCATATCATTCTTTCGTCTGTGATGGTGGAACCCGCAGGAACGACTGCGATGAGAAATCATGTGAACGAAGAGATTGCGAAGTTCCAAGCTCAGCCGGATAATATTTTAAAAGTCCTTCAAAGTTTTGCGCCGCCATCCGCCGCCAATAATTTCCAAGGCGGCGCTAATTATCAGGCGATGAAAGCCTTCTCAGAGCAAGTCCACGGAGCGGATGGAATGAAGAGTTTGATTGAGTCGTTATTTATTTTTACCGGGATAGATCCTGTGGCTGAAGCCGTGACTCGGGAAGGCGGGTTAAAGGTAGCTGAGGTGCTGCGCGATCCAAGGATATCGCTTTCTCTTCAAGCGCTGAGGCAGTTAGGGATTACCGGGTTTCTTCAGCCACTGCCTTCACTCAATGAAGTAGTCGGTGACGCCCAATCCACCTTGCAGGCAAATCTGGATGCCTATTTACGCGATGACATGTGGAATCCCGTGACCGGGGGTGAAAAGCTTTGGGGAGGAGCCGGCGACTCAAGAGGCGAAGGTCTTTCATTAAGTGACGCTGAACTGGCGGACACTCATTTAAAGAAATTTATTTTTGTGGGGCAAGCGCACAATTTGCCGACGATGGGCCACTTAGTGGATGGCTATCAAGAACATCTCACGATGAGCATGGATCAAAGTCTGTATGACTTGTTTAGCGAGCAGGCAGCAACTGCTGAAAGTATGGAAGGAACGTTAGTGATGGCGTTACAGCCGTCATCTGAAAAGGATTTTCAGTCGATTGAAACCGCTTTGCGTCAAGGCGCTAAGGTTGTGATTGTGAGCAATGAATCTTTAGCCAATCGATTGACTCCTGAGGCAAAGGCATTGCTCGGGCAAAACGGCGGAGCGCTTCAAGCGTTTGGAGAACATCAGGTGATCGGACCCCATGCAGTTTCAGAACTTTTTCTCCTCCGGATTTTAGCCGCGAGGGGTGCGGCCGGATTTAGCGGTCAAGATTTAAAAAGGCGCACAGATGCCATGAATGCGTTGACCCATGCGGCTCGTGAAAATCAGGGGATTGATGAGGTGGTGAAAAGTTTCGTGGATCCCAATTCCAATAATGCGAAAAATCTCGAGCGATTTCTTGCCTTTGCAAGTGAGCGCGGGTTTGATCAATTCAGTATTCATGGAACTGGTAAAGGATCGGAAGCGGCGTGGGCCGAAACCTTTATTAATACCATGATCCAATGGGCTCATCAGAAAGGCTCTCATGGGGAAACCAATGAATGGAAGCACGGTGACTTTGCGGCGATGAAGGCGGGTGACGCGGTTTTCGCGCGCTTGCCTGATCCGGACTCCCCTGATTACAAAGACGTGGTCAAGTCGGTGATTGACGAAGTCCTTCCGCGAATGAATGCCAAGTATCAGATGAACTTTACTGGAGAAAATGCGATTCTTCCGGGTCTTCTTGCGATGCTTGCAAAAAAAGGAACTTACCAATTAATGAGTGATGAAGATTACGCAAAATTCAGGGAAGGCCGGGCAGACAATCCGCAGAATTTAATCACTGCACCGGATGTATTCTTTGAGACACCAGGAAACAGTTTTCTTGAGAATCTCATATTGGGAGATGTCATTTCCTATCGGTTTGCGGAAGCGAAGCGCAGTGCGGTTGCGTCTGCCCCAAGCGGTTCCATTTTGAATCCACAGATGACGGTGGTGAGCGCAGAAACCGCGCTTGATGGAAATGTTTCAAGCGACATTTCCGGCTACGAGGTACTGACCCATAATATTAAAAATTCAGGCGGGTATGTGGTTCAAATGGTTCCAGAAGCGAAAGCAGACCGTGTGCGCAATCTCGTCAATATTTTATTTACAGTGCCTACGGGAGACCCAAGCGAGTACTTGGTCCTCCAGCACATGGTAGCTGATCTCATTACGGTTGGACGTGTCAAAGATTTTGAAAGTGCCGCGGCTCTCAATACGGATATCATGGGGCGCTTTACTGTTCCTTACTCGCAGGCTCTTAATCTAGCGGAGGTGATCAGCGGCCATCCACTGCTCAAAGCAAGTCCTGCAAGCTGGCGGACGAATGTGCTTTATCGGGATGATGTGGAAAGCGTGCAGGTTGCCATTGGCTTAGCGCATTCAGAAAATCGTATTTCAACTGCTGGAAACACCGCACTTGAGCGTCTTTCAACGGTTATTCAAGCGCATGCTCCTCCGGAAGGTTTAGTCCAAGCCCTTTCGCAGGGTCGCGTGGAAGGAACAGCGATCCCAGCGGAGTTTAGAGAAAATCATTCGCAAGCACGTGTGGAATTTTTGGTGGTGGATCTGGGGAATACGGCAAACTTTCCCCTTGCTAGCGGCGAAACAAATCGGCCTCAATCGGGTCCAGCCGCTTTTTCCGAGTATGTCGCTGGGGAAAATGGTGAGCTTGTATTGCGCATTGCAATCACCAAAGCATTTTTTGAACAGCAAATAACGGGCAATCAGATTCAAATCCTTGCTGAAGTTTTAGAAAATCTCAATCTTACCGCAAGTCAATCCGCCGCGTTCGCAAATCGTCAGTTAACCGGGTTACCTATCAGACCGGCACAAAGGCTGTCGATACGTTCAGATCGACACGCGAATGGATGGGCAACGGTCTCTGAACTGATGATGGATTTTGCTCAAGGAGATTCTGATGCTTGGGCGGCGCTGGATCGCATGGCCACCACAATAGACTCTGGTGAAGGTCTTCTAGCGAGGGCAGTGAATAGCGCGATACCCAACATGACGCCCAGCTCACCGCATTATTTTGTGATTGATTCGGCGGAGAAGTTTCGTGATTGGGTGAACGACACCTTGCAGCGCCGCAATTTGGATGTCATTACCCTGATGGGAAGTGTGATTGGTCCTACTCCAGGAGAGCAGCGGGCTTCACTTCAGCATAACACCGAAGACATGATTGACCGCCTCGCTAAGGTTGTGACCAATGCGAATGGATTTAAAATGAGAGATGCCAATGCTGATCCGCAAGTGGTGATGACTTATAGTCGGACTCAAGATGGCGGGTGGAAATCGGAGTTGAAGGAAGAAGCGATTCAGAAAGTTTACGTGAATTTTGATTCGGTCCAGATAAAGTTAGTCGATGTGGACAAGAGTGATTTTGTGGAGAAAACTCTTGACTCTCTCATTCAATTAATTTCAGGCCTTCCGAATGACTTTGAAGTGAGACTCGTAAGCAATAAAAAAGGAGACCTTGCGACCATTGGCCGCACAGAGGATGGACATCTGGTCATTGAAATTGACGCGG
>JAHFHD010000153.1 GCA_023247075.1 Candidatus Omnitrophota bacterium
ATAAGTATATGATTGAGATCATTGACCTCTACAAAACATTCAATATGCACCAGGTGCTCCGGGGTGTTCAGTTGACCATCCGCAAAGGAGAGACGATGGTGATTATTGGCCGCTCTGGTTGCGGGAAAAGTGTTCTCTTAAAACAAATCATGGGGATTATGAGAGCGGATTCAGGGAAAATTTTAATTGATGGCAGAAACGTTTTCGACATCGGGGAAAGCGAAATCAATCACTTCCGCATGCAAATTGGCATGCTGTTTCAAGGCGCTGCCCTTTTTGATTCACTGTCAGTTCGCGAGAATGTCGGGTTTTCACTTTATGAACACACGAGCCTTTCAGAGGATGAGATTGACCGGCGGGTCAAAGAAAAATTAAGAATGGTGGGTTTGAGTGGAATTGAGGACTTGATGCCATCTGAGCTTTCAGGCGGCATGAAAAAGCGCGTGGGTCTAGCCCGTGCAATTTGTACGGAGCCAAAATTCATTCTGTATGATGAGCCCACAACTGGCCTCGACCCGATTACGGCGGATGCCATCAACAACCTCATTGTTCGTCTTCAGGAGCGGCTCAGAATTACATCGATTGTGGTAACGCATGACATGAAGAGCGCATACAAAGTAGGTGGGCGGATTGCGATGCTCTACAACGGCAAAATTGTGGGTGTGGGGACGCCGGATGAAATCAGGAATTCAAAAGATCCACTGATTCAGCAATTTATTACGGGATCTGCGCAAGGCCCGATTACAAGCGAGGAAGCGCGTCAGCATTTCCTTGTTGAAAATGGTGATTCAGACGATGAGAAATGACAGAATGGTTTTTATACTCAATAAGGTTACAAATTGTGATTTTAATCAATTACAACCAGCACCTTACCTGAGTATTACCGATTGAGGTAAAGAAGCTCACGCTTTGTGAGTTCAAGAAGTATAATCAGGAGGCGGTATGAAAAAATCGCGGTTTGAAGTGGCAGTCGGCCTTTTTGTGGTGCTCGGCTTCTTAATTCTGTCCATGGTTGTTTTTTTTGTGAGCGGGGTATATTTTTTCAGGCCAGGCTACCATCTTACGGCACATTTTGATTACGTAGGAATTATCAACAAAGGCGCACCGGTACGTTTTTCCGGAGTGCGAGTGGGTGAAGTGACGGATGTAAATATTATTCAAGCCGGCACAAATAAAGATCAAGCTCGCGTAGCAGTTACGATTTTTATTCAAAAGGGCATTGAGATTCGCGACAACTACGAAATTAGTGTCCGTGGCACTCACATTATGAGCGAACCACATGTCGCCATTAGCCCTTTGCCAGGGAATGGCCGCGTATTAAAGGATGGAGATGTTATTGAAAATGGAGTCTCACCTTATTCGATGGACGAGCTATTTAAGGAAAGTGCATCAATGCTTACGCGAGTCAATAAGATGCTCGGTGACGTGAGCGCTCTTCTTGATGACCCAAAAATGCGCGAGATGGTGAGTCACTCTTTTGAGAATATGTCCCGTCTTCTTGAATCGATGAATACCATTGTGGTTGGCGAAGAAGGGGAAATCCGGTCCATGATTATCAATATGAGCCAAGTATCGAAAGAAATGTCTGAGATGATTGGAACGATTAACCGCGCAGATGGGACAGTTGGAAAATTAATTAAGAGTGACGAGATTTATGTGGATTTGCGTGATTTTGTCCGGGACATCAAGAGCCATCCGTGGCGCTTGTTAAAGAAAGGGTAGGGGTTCGGTTTCTGAGCACCTATAAAAAGCAGGTTTCATTTTAATACTATTCTTACAGATGAATATTAATTGGAAAGGTAGGTTCATTCATTATGATTCCATTCCTCAGGATTCTTGTTATTTTAATTCTTACAGCAAGCGGACATTTTTTTCAATTTGGAAATCTAGTTGGAACTATGGCTCGCCAATATCCATGGCTTGGAGCGCTTTTTGGTTTGCTTGGAGGTTTGATTGTTGTTTTAGTTGATTTGTATTTCAAACGTTCAAGCGTCCGGAATGTTCTTTCTATTCTTATTGGCGTCTCTCTTGGACTTTGGTTTAACCGGCTCATGTTAGACGTGCTTGCATTTGCCCTTCCTCAAAGTGGAGTAAATCAAATTGGCGTGGTCTCATCTATTGTCTTTGCTTATTTGGGCGCTGTCACGATTTTAAGAGGGCAGGATGAATTCAGTTTGATGATTCCATTTGTTAAATTTTCTGCAAAGGGAGTCAAAGAAGATATTGTTCTTCTTGACACGAGCGTGATTATTGACGGACGCATTGCAGAAATTTGTGAAAGCTCATTTTTGAGCGGCCATTTATATTTGCCCCGGTTTGTCTTAAAAGAGCTTCAACTTATTGCAGATTCTGCAGACCCCATCAAGCGCAACCGTGGACGGCGCGGACTTGATATTTTAAACCGAATGAAACGAAGTCCTGTCATCGACATTAAAATCAATGAAACCGACTACACGGACATCAACACAGTCGATGCAAAATTGGTTCGTCTGGCTCTGGAAGTAGGCGGCAAGCTCCTCACCAATGATTACAACCTGAACAAAGTTGCAGAGCTTCAAGGTGTGAAGGTGTTAAACATTAATGAACTCGCCAATGCGGTAAAGCCGATTGTCATTCCAGGTGAAATGATGCAGGTTAAAATTCTTAAAGAAGGCAAAGAACACGACCAAGGTGTCGGTTATTTGGATGATGGAACGATGGTGGTGGTGGATGGAGCAAGAAAGCGGATTGGGCAAACATTTCCCTGTGTCATCACAAGCGTTCTTCAAACCCAAGCTGGTCGAATGATTTTTGCAAAACCAAATGAAGAGTAATGCGTCTGTAAGTGTCATTATTCCCGCGGCTGGTTCGTCCAGTCGTTTCAAGTCCTCATCACGTGGTAAAGTCCAGTCGAAAATTTACGAAACTATTTCCGGCGAACCCTTGATTGCGAGGTCGATTCGGGTTTTTGCTTCTCATCCGCGTATTTCTGAAATCATCGTCGCTTTGCCAAAGGGTGGAGAAAAAGAATTCAAACGTTTGATTATGCCTCACTTCACATCTGAAAAACCAATTCATCTTGTCCGTGGCGGTGCAACGCGAGCCGCGTCAGTTCAGAATGCGCTGAAGCGAGTTTCAAAGAAAAGTGTTTACGTATGTGTTCACGATGCTGCGCGGCCATTCCTTGAAAAGAAATGGATTGAGCTACTGCTTGGAAGTTTGAATGGTTTTGACGGAGCTGTTTTGGGCAAAGCAGCGGTTTCAACCATTAAAAAGGTGAATGAGCATACGGGTTGCGTTGAAGAAACACTTGACCGAAAAGAATTATTTGAAGCTGAAACCCCGCAGCTTTTAAAAAAAGATGCATTGATTCGAGCTTATCAAACACTTGGAAAAAACGCATTTCAACTTACAGATGACTCATCGCTTGTGGAACGCTCTGGAGGAAAAATCAAAACAGTTTTGCATACAGGAACAAATTCAAAAATTACAACGCATGAAGATTTGGAACTCGCGCGTAAATTAACCAATCCAAACTCGTCACTTCGATTTGGCTTGGGTTCGGATGGCCACGCACTTGTTCCTGGGAGAATTTTTTACCTAGGAGGAGTTAAACTCAAAGCTTCTTTTGGTCCACTCGGACATTCGGATGGAGATCCATTGCTTCACGCGATTACGGATGGAGTTTTGGGAGCGCTTGGGCTTGGTGACATCGGTGATTTTTTCTCAGATCAAAATTCCCGCTGGCGGGGAATGCGCAGCCATGTTTTTTTAAATCACGCGCTAAAGCTTGCTTCTAAAAAAGGGTACCAGCCGTTTCAAATTGACGCGACTGTATTTTTAGACGAACCAAAACTTGGTGCCGTGAAAGAAAAAATCCGTTCCTCTATTGCCAAACATTCTTTCCTTTCTTTAGATCGAGTGAATATCAAAGCCAAAACCCTTGAAGGTTTCAGGGCTCAAGCCAACAGGAAATCTGTTTCCTGCGAGGCGCTTGTTGTTCTAGAGCCAATTTCCAAATGAATATGCCTCGCGTGCGGTTTGCACCATCCCCAACTGGACATTTGCACCTTGGGAATTTAAGAACAGCACTCTTCAATGAATTATTCGCCCGCCACGAAAAAGGCAAACTCATTTTGCGAATCGAAGACACAGATGTGGAACGCTCAAAACCGGAATTTGCCAATTCAATTTTGCGCGATGTAGATGTGATGGGAATTCATTTTGACGAGGGGCCGTTTTACCAATCAAAGCGCCTTCACCATTACGAAGAAGCGCTTCATCGACTTGAGGCTTCAGGCAGAACTTATTTTTGCTATTGCACACAAGAAGAATTGAAAGCACGCAGACGCGAAGCACTCCAACTTAAGAAACCACCCCGGTATGACAACCGATGCCGAACTTTGTCTCCAGCGGAGGCAGAAAGGCGAAAATCGCTCGGGATGAAGCCAACGATTCGATTTCGGGTTGACGAGGAACAGCCCATTTTGGTTGAGGATTTGATTCGAGGTGTGATTCACTTTCCGCCAGAAGAAATTGGCGACTTTGTCATTATGCGCACACATCCATTTAAGGACGGCGAGTGGCTTCCTACATTTCACCTTTCTGTTTGTGTGGATGATGGCCTGATGGGAATTACACATGTAATTCGTGGTGAAGACCATCTTTCTAATTCACCAAGGCATGTTCTTCTTTTTCGCGCACTCGGCTTTTCAGTACCCAAATTTGCTCATCTTTCTTTAATTCACAGTACGGGT